>JACRIG010000115.1 GCA_016215715.1 Candidatus Peregrinibacteria bacterium
AATCCCGTTCTCGGTACCGGATGACAGAACGTGGGGGATCTGCGTGTCGTTCTTCCACGTCACGCGGGTTCCTGCCAATACCGCGACCGTCGGGGGCTCGAAGCCTTTTTCCGTGATGCGGATGATCATTCCCTGATCAGTAACGTCAGCGGGGAGCGAAGACGAATTTCCGCTGTAGACGAAAACGGAGCCGAGACTGAGGGCAAGGAGAATGCCGACGACGGCGGCCGGCCGGCGCGAGACGCCTGCATGTGCGGTGTGTCCTTCGATCGTCACATGGGTTGCTCCCGTTTCGATATCGGTGATCGACGGGTCCTCATCGGTTGCATGCCAGTGAGGGTGCAGAGGTGTCATGGGCGGGAGACGGCGGTGAATTGTCTGCGTAGCGCGAGCATCGTTCCGATGACGGCCGAGGCGAGCAGGAAGAGAATGAGACCGGAAGGGACACCCGTCCCTCCGGCGATGTTCCCGCCCGTTTTGGGCGCCGTCCCTTTGGGCCCGCCGGGCAGCGTGCTCTTGAGCAGTGGTGCCGTGGAGGTTTCCGGCTGGCCGATGGTGACAGCGACTTCATTACTGAATTCAGTTTCGCCGCCGTCTTTCGTCGCTCCGCGGACGGCGAAGTAGTAGCGGGTGCCGGGGACGAGGTCGCGGACGGTGAGCGTGGTCGAGGCCTTATCGACGCTGCGTTTCTGGATGTACTCGCCGGACACCGTGCCGTAGTAGACGTTGTATCCCGCGAGATCCACCGAGCGCAGCGCGTCCCACGCGAGGTACGTATTCGTTCCTTCCGTCGTCACCCGCAGGTTCTGAACCTGCAGGAGTGAAAAGACAGTGCTTTCGGCCGGAGCTGCGGATGAGCTCTGTGCCGCAGATGACATCGCGATTGCAGAGGAGCTGTGCGCGGAGGAAGACGTGACGGGGAGGGGGAGCGGGGGGGCGGATGACGGCGGTGCGGATGCAATTGCCGGAGCACTGCTGCCCGCAGGAGTTTCCGCGAAGCGGACGAGGAGAGACCCGACCGGCGGGTGCAGCAGATTCTGTTCCTGACCACTGCTTTTGCTGATGACAGCTGTTTCGCCGTTCGGATCGGTCGAGGCGTTGTAGAAGCTGATGACCGTCTGTCCGGTTGCCCCCGGCCGGATTTTCATGATGATGCGTGCGACGACGACCGTTGCTGCATTGAGCGACGGGTCCGTGCTCGCGCCGACTTTGATGTAGCCGTCCGCCGGGAGGAACAGTTCCTCATTCGGGTCGGGCATCGTGAAGCCGGAATCCGTTTTGATCTCTATGCCGTCGAGAAGGTTCGGGTCGTACGCAAGCCACGCGCGGACACGGCTGATGGACGTATTGTTGGGGTTGCGGACGACGAGATCCATATCGAGCGTATCGCCGGACATCAGGATATCAGTCTGGCGCGTCAGCGGGTCGCGGACCTCAAACTGGTAGCAGGTTCCCTCCGTCGGCTTGGTCATGAAATCGGTGTCCGGTATGGGGCCGCCGAAGAGATTGTCGAGATCGCTGTCGATGCAGTGCGGACGGAGTTCAAACGTCGTCTCGGTCGATGGCGTCGATGACGCGGATGATGTCTGTGCGACGGCAGGAACAATCGCGCTTCCCGTCATCACGAGTGCGGCGGATGACGCGACGAGGAGCCGCAGGGGGCGGGGGAGGAAGCGCATGGTTGATTAGCGGCTGTTCAAAGCACGTAACAGGTGCATCGCGTCTTCGACAGTCAGAAAGCGATCGCCGGAGGGGTCGGCCTGCAACTGCTCCGGTGTCGGCGCACGCTGCCCCTTAGCGATTTCCAGAATGATCGTTACGTCTTCCTCATCGATTCTGCCGTTGCCGTTCATGTCTCCGGCTACCAGTCCTGCATTTGCCTGCAGCGGGGCCACCGCTTTCATCTCTCCGGCCGTCTCGATACCGACGGCGAAGGATCCCGTCACGCAGAGGACGGCGAGAATCGTCATCGAGACGATGGATGCGAGGGTCGGCGGAGGTGTGTGTTTCTTTTTGCGCATTTCCCATCATTATAGCTCAAAATACTGTTTTTTGCCATAAGGGAGAAGTTGACGAATTCCTCTTTTGCTTCATTATTCTCTCATGTCCCAGATCTTCCTCTTCACCGGTGAGAATACCTTTGCCCTTCGGGAAGAGAAAAAGCGTTGGATCGATGAATTTGTCAAAAAGCACGGGCCCGAGAATCTTCTGCGCCTGACGGGGAAAGAAGTAAAAATACGCACCCTTCTTGATGAAATCGGCGTCGCACCTTTTTTGGCTGAGCGGCGTCTGGTGCTTATTGACGGTGTGCCGGTTTTTACAAAGGAGGAAGTCACGAGAGTGAACGAAAATATCCATCCGGATGTCATTCTTCTGATTACCGATCCGGCTCCCGACCGCAGACTCAGCGGCGTGAAAGAGTTTTTGTCCGTTGCAGAGGTGAAAGAATTCAAAAATCTTCCGCTGAAATCACTCCTTCTCTGGATGCAGTCAGTCGTTGCTGCCGGCGGAGGGTCCATCGACCGGGACGCATGTGATGTGCTTCTGGAACTGGTGGGTAGCGGTCAGGATATGCTGGCCGAAGAATTACAAAAGTTGTCGCTCGCTGCGGCGGGAAGATCCATCACTGCAGCAGACGTTGAGAGAATGGCGATGCCGACGTCCGAAGGGGTCGTGTGGAAGCTCACCGATCTGCTTGCGGCGGGGAAGAAATCAGACGCCTTTCTTTTTGCACATCGCTACCTCGAGCGCGGGGGTGACGCGTACGGGCTGTGGGCGATTCTCCTCGGGATGCTGCGAAATCTCACGGCAATATCGATGGCAGGCAGCGGCGGGCGGGTGGACCAGAAGCAGCTTGCCTCCGATCTCCAGATCCATCCCTTTGCCGTCCGTTCTCTCCTGTCGTACGCGCAGCGTGCAAAGCGTCCGGCACTGCAGCAATTCCTCGACCAGACGGTCGATAGCGACATTGCGCTCAAAACCGGACAACTTCGCGCGACGGACGAAGCACCCGAAGAATTATTGGCGCTCATCGATAGATTTATTCTGTCGTGTCCGGCCTAGGTGTCATCCTGAGCTTGTCGAAGGACGTCGCCGCTCACCATGACACCCCTAAATAATTTAAGCCTGTCATCCTGAGCGGCGACGAAGGACTAAATTAACGGTTCATCAAATGTTTCCTCATCGGGGACTTCTTCTTTGCTTGGTGGCTTCGAAGCCGCTTCGTCCCAATTTCTCAGAGCCTCTTCAACCTCCTCTCGCCGCATGCAATATTTTTCCCTCGATAGATCGATGATCTCCTTCGTGTAGTCGTGCTCCGCAACGGGAGCGTCTAATGTGAAGCCCGAAAACGCCTCGCGCAATTCACCGCCGACCGACATCTTCGTGTAAAACTCCCGGACACCGAGGTTGATGATGTCGCGTTCTTTGAAAATGGGGTTGTATTCCTCCGCCAGAATGACCGCATCCTCCGCACCGACGCGGAAGCTGACCATCGAACCGACGTTACCGAAGACGGTTTTTCGCACCACGTCGCTCAGCTGCCCCATGTACTGGTGGGCGATCGTCAGGTTGAGACGGTATTTGCGTGCCTCACTGAGAATTTCCGCGAAGGTGTCGGTCGCGAAGTTCTGAAACTCGTCGACGTAGAGGTAGAAATCCGTCCGCTGATCCTCGGGGGTGTCCGCGCGCTCCATCGCGGCCTGGTAGAGCTTCGTGATGAACATCGCTCCGATGAGCGACGAGTTCTCTTCCCCGAGGAGTCCCTTACTGACTTTCATCAGCAGGATTTTTTTCTGATCCATGATTTCGCGGATGTTGAACTTGGTGACCGGCTGGCCGATCATATTGCGGATCATGTTTGTTGCGACGAACTGGCCGACTTTATTTAAGAGCGGCGTGATGGCATCAGCATCGAATTTCTCGCTCCATGCAGCGAATTCTGAGACCCAGAAACTTTTGACAACGCTGTCCTGGATGCGGGCGACGATCTTCTGGCGGTAGTTCTTGTCCGTGAGCATTTTGAGGATACTCAGCACGGTCGTATTGGGACTGTCGAGGAGCGCGAGTGTGGTGTAGCGGAGCACGTGCTCCAGACGGTCGCTCCAGTTGTTGCCGAAGAGTTTCTTGAAAATCTGGAGGAAGCCGATAGTCACCTGCATCTTCTGCGCCTCGCTCACTTTTTCCAGCGGGTTGAAGGCGATCGGGAAATCGATGTCCGCGGGGTCGAGAAGCACGACGTCATTGATGCGGTGCTTCGGAATGTAGCGCATGATGTTGTCGATGAGGTCGCCGTGCGGGTCAATGACCGCGAGGCCCTCGCCGTTTTTCAGGTCTTCGTTGATGAGCAGTTCCAGAAGTTTGCTTTTCCCCGAGCCGGATTTTCCGATCGTGTAGAGGTGCCGGCGGCGGTCGCTTCGCCTGATGCCGAAAGGGACGAAGTTGTTGTGATAGTTCGTGACGCCGAAGGCGCTGACATCCTTATCGCCGGCTTTCGGCAGATCCTGCGGCGGCTCGGACTTACGTGCCAGAACGTGGACGACGTGCGGCACGGCATCGGCATTCGGGAAGTGATAGAGCGTCGATACTTCTTTGGCATTCAGAATGAATTTATTCCCGCGTGCACGCGCACGGTAATTTGCGACGAACGCCGCAATTTTGTGGTCCTCGTGCCCGTGGAAAGAGTTAATGTCCTTGTCATTAAACTGCGAGAAGCTGGAGAGGACCGCTCCGAGTTTGCGCGAAGCTTCGGCTTCCGTCGGAGCGACGTAGGCGCAGCGGATGGTGACGTTGAATGGTTTGATTGTCGCTTTCTCCTTCGCGCGTTCGTGACGCACGTGCTGGATGGAGCCTCTGCCGCCCTCGCGCAGGCGGTCGCGGATGCTGAAGAAATGGAAAAAGTTGGCGATGCGGGAACCGATGCCGCGCATGAAGTGGAAAAAGCCCGTGTCGTTGCGCGGCTCGGTGATGATCTGCACCCACACCTGATCGCTCGGGCCGATTTTTGACATCACCGAATAGAGGCGTGATCCGCTGTCCTCCTCAAAGAGATCGTACGTTTTGATCGGGTAAATATCGCGGTGATGGAGGGACATCGACGCTCCTGCGATGTGCTGCTTCTTGGGGTCGAACATCTGCGTGTAATCCTGTGATTCGCGGATTTCGGCCTCGGGGAAGCTGGAGTACATCAGTCCTTCCACCGTTTCGAGAAGCGACTCCTCAAGAACGATGTAGAAGTATGTGTACTGGTTGTACCCAAAGTATTCGAGCGAGACACTCCTCCCGGTAAATGTATTCCAGAGGTTCACGAGCAGCTCCTGGAATTTTGATTCCAGTTTTACATTTCCTTCCGTGCCCTGCGGGATGACGATATGGAGATAACGGAGTGCCATGAATAGACCTAATTATACCGTATTTTTGGCTTTTCTCCATGCCTTCCTAGCCTCCGAATTCCTGATCGTACGTGTCTTTGTCCCAGACAATCCATGGTGAATCCGGTGGATAGGCTGTTTTGATCGGTTTACCTGTTTTGGCGCAGGTACGGTCATAGAGGCGGATGCCGCCGAGTTTCTTCGTCCGTTCCTCCATGCGTTCGTCGTAGGTGGTGCGCGGAAGCGGGACATGGAACTGCCGATAGCGTTTGATTTCCTGTGACGTGATTTTAAAAGGTTTCTTCGATTGTTCACTTTGTACGATGATTGCATCGTCTATTGCCGGCAGGGCGTCCGGAAGTTTTGAAGCATCAATCGCAAGAGGCGCTTCGGGGAGTTCTTCATCATACCACCGGAGTCCCTGCTCTTTCGCTTCTTCCTTCGTGAGCGGAAAATAGCGCTGTGCGATGGAACAGTTGTACGGACCCGGCGCGATACGCATCGGAAAAAATTCTCCCCATTCCCCGGTTTTTCTCATCTGCTCAATAATCTCCGGAACGAGGATGTCATATTCTTCTTTGGAATATTTTTTGTTGAAGATGCAGAAACTTTTTTTCTGAAGGTTGCAGCAACCGAAACAGTACTGACAGCCGATGCAGTTGAAACAATATTGCAGATCGGAGCTTCCGTCCCAGCACTCGTAGCAGAAAAGTAAATTCTGGACGTTCGTTCCGCAGCTGATTGCTTCGTAGATCTGCTCTGCGTGTGCCCCCCACACGGAGTAATCACGGCAATGGCTTGCTTCAAAAATATTGAGGCAATTCGAAAGAAATTCCGCATCAGCAGCGTAGAAGGAATCGGAAACATTGCGCACGTTCGTCATGTGGTTACCGGAAGCATCCAGTGCGTTGATCGCTACCGCGTGCGGCCGGGCAAATTGCAGGCAAAACTCTCTGAATTTCCTCTTCATTTCGGTGTGCCATGCATGGGATTCCGTTTTCAGTTGCCCGATGAAGTGCTCATATTCCTCTTTCGTTTTTTGCTCGTTGAAGATGCAGTAATTTTTGTGACGGAGATTCACGCACCCGAAGCAATGCGTGCAGGACCGGCACTGCAGGAGGAACGCACTTTCGCTGCAATTGTCGCAGTCCTCTGCGTTTTGCACGTCATAGCAATGCGAACACCAGATGCACTGGTAGCAGAGTTCGGAGTTGCTCGTGTAGGTACAGTCAAGGCATGAACGGGAACTATTCATCATCTCGCAGTACATCCCGTCTTCCGCATGTTCTGTGTTGAATACCATGTAACAATTTTTCAGATGGTTGGCGTTGTTACAGTAGTCACTGTTTTCCGTGATTCCGACCGAGAGCGCGTAGTGCGGAATTTTTTCTTTCATCGATGCAAATTGCTCAAAAAATGAACTCCGGGGATCTGCCTGAATGCCGTACTGCAGCGGATCCCACGCTTCACCCCACCATTCACCGTTGCTGTAGACAGGGAATGCTGTGTTTTCGGGCCACATGGAAAATATTTGTTTTCCTGACAATGAAGAATTTCTCAGAAAAACGTGGATCGGGTTCCTGAATGTCAGTCTGCGACGGAGTCTGCACAGCGGACACTGCTTCGGCGGTGGAATCAATTCCTTCTTCCCGTTAAAAACCGGAGAAACTTTTTCGTAGAAGGCGAGATCGTCCTCGGTGACATCGAAGCCCGCTGCGCATTGTGTACACGATTTTTGCATCGACTTCAGCATACCTCTTTCATGTAACATTCTTCGCAATAGACGATTTCAGGCCGATCGGGAGAGTACGTTGTCTGAATCTTCTTTTTGCACTTCGCGCACTGCCGGCCCCAGAGTTTGCAGGGGTTGCGCAGTGCCATCCGGAGGCGGTGACGCTCGTCGGGATGGATGCGCGGGACGGGGAGATGATGTGTGCGATAGCAATCGAGTTCCTGCTTCGTCAGCTTGAAGAGCTTGCCGGTTTTTTCGCATGCGATAGCCCAGTTGAGAATGTCGTCCGGGACTTCAGCGACCGAATCGGGGAGCGCTGACGCGGAGATTGTTTTGGTCGAAGGAGGGGGTATTGATGGCGCATCGCTCCAGAGGAAGCCGCGCTTGAGAGCTTCTTCTTTCGTCAGAGGCAAAAACTCCTCTGCGACGGTCTCGTTGTAAGCAAAGGGACTCATGGACCATGGCAGGAATTCACCCCATGAACCACTCGCTTTCGAGCTCGGGTTCATGGCAGCGCCACCTTCATCATGACGCATCTTTTCGATAATTTTCGGCACGAGCGTTTCGTACTCTTCCTTCGTGTATTGCTTATTGAAAATGCAGTACTTCTTGTGGCGGAGAGAGACGCAGCCGAAACAGTGGTCCAAGCTGGCGCACTGAAGGCAGTAGTATGAGTCACTGGAGAGTTCGCAGATCCATGAAAAAACGACCTGCGTGCTTAAGCCTGACCCGACCGATTCGTAGAGAAGTTGTGAATCGTATCCGAAGCCAAAGAGATCCTGCGAATCTTTGCAGAGCTTGGAACAGAGGAGCCGTTTACAGTCTTCTGATCCCTTTGATTCGTAGCAGTCTTCGCAGTTTTTGGAGGACGTGAGGTAATCGCCTGTGCAGTTTTCCGCATTGATGTTGTTGTTTTCGCGGTGAATGCATGCGCGTTCCAGCTCCGCGAGTTTTTCCCTCATCTCAGCAACGAAAGCAGCTGATTGTAGTTGTGACATGTGGGATTGGAATTCCTCCGGCGCGCAGGGTTTGTTGAACAGGTGGTATTCCTTCTGGACAAGATTGGTGCAGCCGAAACAATGGGTGCATCGCCGGCAGTTGAAGAGGAACGCACTTTCTTTGCACTGCGCTACGTTCTGGGAGAAGAAGACGCTGTAACAGTCACTCGCGTTCACGCATTCACAGCAGAACTGATTGCCGTTGCCGATGAGCATGTCGAGGCATGCTTTGGATTCGATGAGTCCGCGCGAGTAGGAGCAGTCTTCGTCGCGTCCGCTGTTGTAGATGAGGTAGCAATTGCGCGAGTCCGGCCCGAAGTAATTTGTAAATTCGCAGTTTTCATTCAGACCCGATTGATAGAGCATCATCAGAGGTACATCGCGCAGAAGTTTTTCCATATTCGCAGCGAAACTCTGCGTGAAGTCGTAGTCCCGTCCGTACGTAAGAGCGTCCCATCCGTCGCCATAAAAACAATCGTGGCAGTACGCAGAGAACGGGGCATCCTGCTGGAACATCGATACTTTGTTTTTCTTACACAAACCGCACGGCCGTGTGTACAGGCAGCGCTCATTGCGCCAGATCATCCGTCGCCTGCTGCGGCATTCCGGACAGAGCAGAGGCGGGGGAATCAATTCTTTCTTTCCATTAAAAATTGGTGACACCTTTTCGTAGAACGCGAGGTCATCGTCGGTGACATCGAATGCCGCTGAACATTGCCTGCAACTTTGCTTCACGGAATCAGTATACCTCTTTCAGATAACATTCCTCACAGTAAACAATTTCGGGCCTATCAGGAGCATACGTCGTCTGAATTGCTTTCTTACACTTCGCGCAGGTGCGAGCGTAGATCGTACGGGGGTTGCGCTGCACGAAGCGTTTTTTGTGTCTACAGAAGAAGCAGTCATGGGGTGGAGGAACATGGATCTGTCGGAGCAATACAAGCTCCTGTGGAATGATTTTAAAATTTCGCGTGCAGGTTTTGCAGGCCAGCATTTCCTTTGTCACACTATCTTTTAGATCACCCGTGGCATCGGGCAATTCCATTGTTGCAGGTTTAAAATCTCTCTGATCTTCATCACGCCATTTGTAGCCTTTTCGCAGAGCGTCTTCCTTCTTCATTGGAAAATAATCCTGCGCCAATGTTTCATTGTAGGCAAAGGATGCAATCGGAATGGGGAAGAACTCCCCCCACTCCTGTGTGTTGCGCATCGAATCAATGATCTTCGGAACCAGTTTCTCGTATTCTTCCTGTGTGTACTGTTTATTAAAGATACAGTATTCCTTTCGGTTCAGGCCGACACATCCGAATAAATTCCCGGAGTGTACGCAGTACGTGCAGTAGAGAAGATCGTGGGAGCCAAAGCAATGTGAACTGAAGAGGAGTCGCTGTGAATTGAAGCCGCCATAGCACGATTCAAATATCAGTTCTGCCATGCCAAGCTCCTGCACATCCATGGAATCCTTGAGTGCTTCCCACCCCTGATAACTGTATTTGCAGTCCCACAGATCCGTAGAATCAAAGCAGTGGTCTGCATTTTTACAGTTTGTGAGATAGTCGCCAAGGATGTCTTCATTGTTCACCCCGTGCATGAATCGCTGGGGATATTCCAGTTTCAGTGTATCAAAGCGTTCGCGCGCCGCTTCCACGGTCGACGATGCATTGAGGAGTGCACGGAATTTCTCAAATTCTTCTTTGGTCACCTGTTTATTCTCCACGCAATACTCTTTATTTCTCAGGTTGCTGCACATCAGACAATTTTTGCAGCCGATACAATTCTTGAGGAACATGCTGTCGCTGCAATTCTCGCAATCCTGCAGGAAAGCGCTGCTGTAACAGTGCCAGGAATCAATGCATCCGTAACAGAGTTCACTCTTTCGCGTGCGGAAACAATCCATGCAACTCACACAATGATTCATACTGAAGCAGTAGTAGCAGTTCTCATTAAAGTCCGAGTCGAAAATCAGGTAGCTGTTCTTGTTCGTCGTTGCATAGTTTGTGTATTCCGCATTTTCATCAAACTCGTAGGTGGTATGCAGACTGTAGCGCGGAACAACAAGCAGAAGTTCTGCGTACTGCTCAAAGAATGGCAGCGAGAAATCAACCTCTCTGCCATACTCCATTGCATCCCATTTGTCCGACCACCAGGCCGTTTGCTTATAGACCTTGTACGGAGCATCGGGGTGATAATTCGTGACCATCTCCACTCCGGTTAAATCACACTTTCTCTTATACAAATGGACTAAATTTCCCTGTGCGACACGTTTGCGCTGTCTGCAGTCCGGGCAGAGTGTGGGAGGAGGAATCAACTCCTGCTTCCCGTTAAACTTTGGAGAGATCTTCTCGTAGAACGCAAGATCGTCATCAGTGATACTGAATGCTACCCGGCATTCGTTGCAGGATTGTTCCATGGCATCGTCAGTATACCTCTTTTATGTAGCACTCTTCGCCCATTCGACGTGGCTCAGGCCGAAACGTGCCTTTTTAATAAATGGACTGGAGATAGCACGTTTCGCAATACACAATCTCCGGCCGGTCCGGCGCATACGTTGTCTGAATTTCTTTCGTACACTTTGCACAAGTGCGGTCGTACAAACGAGGGGGATTCTGCTTTGCAATCCTGTCGCGATGGCGCTTTTGGGGACTGCGATGCGGGAGAGGCAGACCTCTTTTCCGGTAGAACGCGAGTTCCTGAGGGATGATGCGGAAAGGTTTGCCTGTCGCTTCACAGAGAATGGCCCACTCCAGAACATCATCGGGAACATCCGCGACGCTCGGCGGAAGCTGTGATGCGGGTATCGTTTTGATGCCCTTCGGGAGCGGCTGTTCGTAGTCCGACCACTTCCAGCCACGGGCCAGCGCTTTCTCCGGCTCAAGCGGAAACCACTCCTGCGCTTTTGTTTCGTTGTAGCCGAAGGGCGAGAGTGTAGCGGGGAAAAATTCTCCCCATTCACTAGTAGCACGCATCTGCTCGATGATCGTCGGGACAAGTTTTTCATACTCCTCCTTCGTGTATTGCTTATTGAGAATGCAGTAGCGATTTTTCTTTCCACTCATGCAGCCGAAGCATGAGCTGCAGGTCTGGCAGTTGTCGCAGCAAATCATGTTGTCGCACTGGTACGTGAGGTTACAGAAAACGCTGAAGCGCGACTCGACGATTGCCGCGCATTCGTAGAGCATTTCCCCCATCCCGATGCGCATGATGTCGCAGCAGTCTGTGTCACGATGCCCCTCGAAGACGTGCATACAATCTTCACAGTGTTTCATGTTGAAGCCGTGCCGGACGTTTTTCGAAAACATCAGGTAATTGCCCGTGCTATTTTCACAACCGACGAGCCATGCGGCGGGTTTGGGTGTGCAGAGCTTCAGGTCTTCAAATTTCCTGATGAATTCATCCCGGAATGCGGGATCGGTCCTGAGCTTCGCAAGAGTCGATGCATACTCTTCCTTGGAAGCAGCTTTATTGAGAATCCAGTTCGTCTTATTTCTTTGTGCGCAGCACCCGATGCAGTCCGTACAGCCTTTGCAGTCGAAGCAATATGCAGAACCGGAGGTGTTGAAGCAGAGTTCGAGGAAATCGCTCCCGAAACATTTCTCGCTGTGCGCGCATTCGTAACAGAGTTCCATGTCCTCGCAGGAAAAGACGTCCATGCAGTCGCGTGACTTGAAGGTGAAATCACTGAAGTACACTTCTTCGCAGTCAACGAGGGAGCTGGCCATGTAACAGTTCCGGTTGCGGGAGCTGTGGACGGTATATTCGGCATTTTCACTCTGGGTGTGGTAAATCGCGAGACGCGGCACCCCCGCTTTCAGCTCCGCAAATTGTTCAAAGAAAGGCCGCGACTCATCAAATTCTATTCCGTACAGCAGAGGATCGAAGCGGTCGCTCCAGAAACAATCATCGCAGAGAACCTGAATTTTTTTGTCGGGAGAATAAATTGAAATGAGAGATTTTTTGCAGAGGCAGCAGGTGTTGCGGTAATAGTTTTGATCATTGCGGAACGCGCAGCGCCGTTGCTGTCTGCAGTCGGGGCAGAGCTGAGGAGGCGGGAGTGTCCGAACACTACCGCCGATCACCGGAGCCAGCTTCGCGAGAAACGCGATATCTTCATCGGTGACGCTGAAGCCCCCTGAACATTGTTTGCAGGTTTGCTGCACAGATTCAGTATACCTCTTTCAGGTAGCATTCCTCACAATAAACTATTTCCGGCCTATCCGGCGAATAGGTTGTCCGAATCTCTTTACTGCACTTCGCACAATTTCTCGCCCAGAATGTCCGCGGATTGCGCCGGTGAAAGCGGTCCAGATGGCGCTGGACGGGTGAGCGGCGGGGGATAGTGATATTTTTCTGACGGTAGAACGCCAGTTCCTGTTGGGTGATCCGGAAAAGTTTGCCTGTCTCCTCGCAGACGATGGCCCAGTTCACGATGTCATCGGGAATGTCTTTGCTGTTATCCGGTAGCGAACTGGCAGGAATAGTTTTACTCGACTGAGCGGGCGGTGGCTCGTAGTCGTCCCATGCGATATCCTCCTTCATCGCCTGATTCTTCGTCAGCGGATAGTAGAGCTGCGCGGATGTTTTGTTGTAGCCGAATGGCGAGAAAGATTTCGGGAACAACTCGCCCCATTCCTGCCCCGCGAAGCTCCCGTCCGAGGAGCGAAGTGGGGTCTTCATGTGCTCTATGATCTTCGGAACAAGTTCAGCGTACTCTTCCTCCGTGTACTGCTTATTCAGAATGCAGAATTGCTTGTGATGCATGTTCACGCAGCCAAAGCAGTTGCGTGTGCTCTGCACTTTCCAGCAGTAGGTGACGTCGGAGCAGCTGACATGCGCATTATGGCAGAACAGCACATGGTAACAGTCATTGCCCGCGATGGAGCACTCGTAGGATTCGCTTAGCTTGAGGCCGTACTGGTATGTGTCGTATACGTCCTTCGCGCCGGTGACGACCTGATAGAGAAACTTTCCCGTTTCCACGTCTTCGCAATCGAACGACTGATGCACATTTTTGCAATTGTAGAGATGGTTTCCCGAGCAGTTCTCCAGATTGTAGCCCTGAAATTCTTTGAAGGTATGTTTCAGCTCCAGCTCGCGCAGTCGCGCTCTGGATTTTTCATAGTCGGCGTGGGAACGCAGATCGATGTCTGCCATTTTTTTCTGATAGTCGTCTTTTGAAAGCTGCTGATTCTCAAAACAGAATTCCTTGTTACGCAGACCAGTGCATAAGAAGCAATTATTGCAGCCGCTGCAGTCGCGAAGAAAAGCTCCTGAATTGCAGTTGGAGCAATCCTGACTCGCAGTGAGGTCGTAACACTTGTGGCAGTCAACGCAGTCATAACACAACTCGCAGCTGAGGTTATAGAAGCCGTCAACGCACGAACGGTTTTTCTTGAACCCATAGCCGTAATAACAGTCTTCGCAGAAGTCAGCGTGCATGATGAGGTAACAATTCTTTGCGAAGCCTGCGTAGTGAATATATTCGGAATTCTGGTTTGTTCCTTCACTGAGAAGATTCTGCGCCGGAACCTTTTGTGTCAGTTCGCGGATTTGACCGAAAAACGGACGTGAAAAATCGATGTCCTGTCCGTAGTCGCGTGGATCCCATCCGTCGCCCTGCCAGCATTCGCGGCAATAGATGGTTCTCTTCTGTCCGGGTGGGAATTCCGTAATCATTTTTTTCTCACACAGGTCGCAGGTGGTCTGATAAAAGTACATCTCATTGCAATACACGAGACGTCGCTGCTGCCGGCAATCGGGACAAAGCAGAGGCGGAGGAATGGCATACTTCTTCTCATGAAACACCGGAGAGACGCGGTCGTAGAACGCGAGGTCCTCCTCCGTTATTTCAAAGGCCGATTTGCATTGATGGCAGGATTGCCTCATGAATTGTCAGTATACTTCCTTCAAATAGCATTCTTCACAATAGATGATTTCCGGTCGCCCGGGAGCGTAAGTCGTCTCAATCTCTTTGTCGCATTTCGCACAGTTGCGGGTCCATAGTCGGCGCGGGTTGCGCTGTGATAGTCTCCACCGATAGCGCTCATCGGGATGGAGACGCGGGATGGACAGGCCCTGTTCACGGTAGAATGCGAGTTCCTGCCTGATGATGCGGTAGGGCCGCCCGGTTTTCCGGCATTCGATGGCCCAGTGCAGGATGTCATTGGGTATGTCACCGATATCCACGGGAAGTCTGTCCGCAGGGATGATCTTCTCTACTTTCGGTATCTCATCAATTTCTTCGCGCCATTGATATCCGCGTTTCTCAGCTTCTTTTTGCGTGAGCGGTACGTATTCCTGTGCGACAGTTTCATTGTAGGCGAAGGGTGTCATGAAGGAAGGAAAAAATTCCCCCCACTCTCCTGTTTTTCTCATATGTTCAATCAGTTTTGGCACCAATATTTCATATTCTTCCTTTGTATACTGTCTGTTCAGAATGCAGTACTGTTTTTTCTTTAATCCCACGCAGCCGAAGAGGTTCTTCGAACCGTTCATGCAGAAGATGCAGTAGAGCAGATCAGCGATTTCGTTCCAGCAATGCCAGACAAATGAACTGTGGTAACCGGGACCGACAGAAATCGTTTCGTACAGCAACTCGCCCGCACCGCCCGTCATGTCGTAACAATCTCTGGAGGTCGTGGGGATGAGTGTGCAGTACCTGCAATCCTCCGCTTTTACTCCGTCGAAGCAGACTCTCGCGTTCTTGCTGTCGGAAAGATAATTGCCGGTGCAATCTGTGCAGTTGGTCATCACTGCGTGCGGATGCGGCATCCGGAGCTTGAGTGCCAGTGCTTTCTTCCGGTGTTCTTCAATGAGAGCCGGCGTATACGTTGTCCACTTCTTCGCCTGTTTCTGCCATTCTTCCGGCGTCAGACGCTCATTGTTGATGTAGTATTCGGCATTGCGCAGCCCGACACATCCGAGACAATTGCGGCAACCTTTACAGTCGTAGCAAAAGGAACAGTCGCTGGAATTAGAACAATCCTGACTGAAGAAAGTATGGTAACATTTGGAGCAATCGATGCAGCCGTAGCAGAGTTCGGATTCGTGCATGCCCATGCAGTCGACGCAGTTCTTCGAGTAAAAACAACTTTCGGTGTAATAGCATTCCTGCGAAAAGTCGGTCATGAATGCCATGTAGCAGTTCTTCGACCACCCGCACTGATTCACATGTGGACTGTTCTCATTCTGCACGTTGATCATCGCGAGATGCGGCACGGCCAGAAGCAAATCCTGTAATTGTCCGAAGAACGGCTTTGAAAAGTCGATTTCCTTTCCATACGACAGAGGGTCCCAGTTATCGCTCCACCACGCCTCAGTGTCATAAACGGTGTACGGCTTGTCGGGAGAGTAGATGGAGATAATGTCTTTTCCCGTGGCATCACATGTGCGATGGTACAATTTCCGCTCGTTGCGGATGGGATATCGTCTCGCTGCCCTGCAGTCGGGACAGAGGGTGGGTGGAGGAAACATGTATGTTTTGCCCCCAAAAACCGGCGAAACTTTTTCGTAGAATGCGAGATCCTCATCCGTGATCCCGAATTCTGCCGAGCATTGCTTACAGGTTCTTTGCATAGATGTCAGTATACCTCTTTCAGGTAACACTCTTCACAATACACAATTTCCGGCCGATTGGATGAGTAGGTTGTCCGGATCCCTTTCTGACACTTCATACATTCACGATCCCAAAGTTTTCGCGGATTTCTAAGTGCCATTCTTCGTCTGTAGCGTTCATCGGGGTGGAGGTGGGGGATCGCCAATGACATGCGCTTATAGAAATCCAGTTCCTGTTTGATGATTCGGAAAGGGCGGCCGGTGACTTCACATTGGATGGCCCAGTTCATCACGTCATCCGGAGTTTCAGCAATTGAATCAGGGAGGCTGGAGGCGGGAATTATTTTTGAAGCGGCAGA
>JACRIG010000116.1 GCA_016215715.1 Candidatus Peregrinibacteria bacterium
CGATTCTCAGAGACGCGCTCATTTTTGCAAACGGACGGCTCAGAGAATTAGCCGATATCTTCGGCGTTACGTATGCGTTCGCCGGACATTTTTCGCAGCTGGATGCCGATCTGGAATGCATAGAAGCGGTGCAGGCGGCGGTGTCCGCTGATAAGGACAGCTACTATCTGCAGCATGCCGGCAGGGAGGACGACGTCCAATCGCTGCAGGATCTTCTGGATATGCTTCGCTGCATCCGGTCCGGAATGCGTCCGGTCAAAATTGATATCGGGACGTATCCGCAGGGCAGTCCCGAGCGGCAGCTCGCGGAGGCTGTGTCCGCATGTCCTCCCGGCCGCCGCCGCACCATCCTCAACGGCATTCTGAATCAGGCCACTGCGGCGCTGCAGAATGGCCGGTCGATTCTGGAGGCCAAAGAATACAAAGAAGAGGAGGTGATCCTCACAAAAAATCAACCCAATGATACGGTCTTTGCGGTGCTCAGTGAGGGAATAGAAGTGATCAATCCGGACACCGGCCAATCGATCGATATCATGGACACGCCGAATGTGCTCGGGGAAATATCCGCGGGTATCGAAGGCGGCTGCGCGACGGCGACCTGTCGTGTGCGCAAAGGCTACACTGTGACCCTTCTTGGCATGAAGCGGGAACACTTTGTGCCGCTTCTCGAAGATGAGGAATTCGCCGACGACTACGGAAGTCTCACGTACCAGCGTCTGGTGGAGCAGGAAAAGTAGGATGCAGGGTCTTTTTTCCTGTAACATGCCGCCATGCGTATCCGCACTCCTTTTCTTGCCGCTGCCCTCCTGCTTTCACTGGGAGCGTGCTCCGCGTCGCGTCCGGATGTTCCGACAGGCTGGCAACAGGAGAGCGTGCAGAATTTTTCCGTGTATCGTCCGGGCGGCTGGACCGTCGAAGAGCCGCAGGAAGGAATGCTGCAGTTTCGCCCTCCCGCTTCTACCGACGTGGATATCACGATTGCAGTCCAGAGCACGCCGGAGGAGGATATGACACTCGCCGCGTACAACGATGAGTACCTCGCGTCGCTTGGCCCCGGGCTGAAGGAGGAGGGGCTATCATTCACGATCATTGCTTCAAAAGAGGCGACCCTTGCGGGCAGTCCGGGTCACTCGCTTCTGCTGTCGCTGCAGGGCGAACACGACGTGAAGGCGCTCTCCGTGTGGACGGTGCAAAACGGGAAAGTGTATACCGTGACCTACGCTGCAACGCCCGAACAGTTTGACGTCAGCATGCCGGTGATGGAGACGATGCTGAAGAGTGCCATCCTTTCCCCCCTCCCCGCGGGAGGGGATTAGGGATAGCGTCCGTCACCGCGCCCAGTCGAACACGGTCATGTGCTCACTTCCGTCGATTTCAAACTGCGTGAAGATCCGGTAGAGACCAGCGGGAGGGGTATCGATGTAGAAGATCGGGTCGCCGCCCGCGCGCAGGGAGGGATGAGAGTGGATGAAGAAGCCGTCTGTTGAAACGATGATACTGTGGCCGAAAGCCCCCATGAAATTTTCCAGACGCACCGGAGCGCCGGCTGCATCTGTGATGTGGTAGGTGAGGGACATGCCGCTCCCGGTGACTGCGGGTTCCAGTTGCATATGGTAGCCGTCGATCTCCCGCTCCCGGCTGAGGTCCACCGTCATGCCGGTCGGTCCCGTATCACCTGCGTAGGTTCGCTGAAACCGCAGTGCGTAGGAATGGCCGCGCGCGTCTGTAAAGTTGGCATACAGCCAGTAGGTCCCCCCGGCTGCCGGCGTGAAGGGCATTCGCCACACACCGAATGGATCGAGATCGGGATGGATGTGGTAGAAAGAGCGGAAGTCATCGCGCACGATGATGAGGTGCATTTTCTTGGTCAGACTGCTGCCATAGTCTCTGAAAATATCGTTTCTCTGTAGCACCGTGAAGGCGAAGTTTGTGTCGGTGCTTTCGTCCTGTATGTGAAGTTCAGGAAGGGGTGCCGGTGTGGGGGCAACCGGATGGCTCTGATCCATGTGCTGGCTGTGCTCCATTGTTATACGTCTGTCGGAGGGCAGGACAGCACTCTCACCCGGAGGCACATAGACGTATGCGTCGGCTGCGCATCTCTCATTGACGATGCTTCGGAGAGCTGTGTTCATGCTGACATGATGATGCGGACGACCGAGAAGCATTTCCTTTATGCTGACCGGATCTTCACCGATGGTGTTGGCCAGCCTCGTCGCAATCCAGTCGATGTAGTCATCAGGAGTGTTGGGCCGTGCAATCAGTAGTTGCCGGAAATAACGATTCATACTGCAAATAGCCGCGTGTGTCCGCAGCGTCCTGTCGGTCGTGTCAGGGAGAATGGGGGCCATGTAGTCGAAGACAGAGAATGCAGGGGGCTGGAGACCGTAGATGCTCAGCACGAAGTCGAGGACCGATGCATGTTCCCCGAGTCCATGACCCCGGAAAATCGGTGCCGTTTCCGTCCAGCCGCCGTCGCGATCCCCTCCGCCTCCGCCACCCCCTTCGCCCTGCTCCCGTGCGCCGCCCGCGCCCGAGTCCGGCTGTTGTGCGCCACCTCCGGAAGGGACGGAACCGGCTTCCCCCGCACTTGATGCAGCGCTGGAAGATGAAGGTGTGGACATCTCCGACGAAACGCCGGAGCTGTCCTGCGAACTCTCACTGCTTCCCGCACTGCTGTCCGCAGAAGAAGAGCCGCCTGAGCCTGTTGGTGCGCTGCTGTCCGGAGCAGAGCTTTCGTTGCTGCTCATGGCAGACGAAGAACTGACGCATGGTCCGGTGTAGTCGTCATGTTTCAGATGAGGGTCGAGCGCTTGTACGGGAATCTCCATGGTGACATCCGGATCGGGCGGCGTGTGGCAGATGACTATTGTGTCGTGCGATGCCGTGCCTGTCATTCTGCTCCCGCTCATTGTTTTTGCACTCAGGATCATGAGACCGGTGATGCCGAGCAGAGCGATGTATTTTTGCTGTCGCGACATTTCTTCTCATTATAGCCGAAAAACGGTTTTATAGCTATGGATCAGGGCTCCGCTACAATGCGGTCCATGGCACAGATCACCTTCCTTGAGGTCGATGCGGAAGATCAGAAATCCGTGCGGGAACGTTTTCCGGAGGCGCAGGTTTTTGATCGAGTGCTTCAGGGAAAGGCGCTCGTCGATGCCTGCAAGGATGCCGGAGTGGTTTCCTGCTTCATCCACACAAGCTTCACAAAGGAGATTTTGATGAAACTTCCGCAGCTCAGACTCCTCTGCACCCGCTCGGTCGGCTCGGATCACATCGACGCTGAAACCTGCAAAAAACAGGGGATCACCGTCTGCAACGTGCCCGACTACGGTTCGCACGTCATCGCGGAGCATGTGTTTGCATTGCTGCTCAGTACGCTGCGTCACGTGACCGAAGCGGATGCGAAGGTGGAGGGCGGCGCGTTCGACTATCACGGACTCAGGGGGATAGCGCTGCGTGGCAAGACGCTGGGCATCGTCGGGACGGGGAAAATCGGCCGGCGCGTCGCCGAAATCGCGCACGGGTTCGGCATGAAGATCGTCGCTGTTGACCAGTGCCGCACGCTGGAGATCATCGACCGGTTTGGCGTGCAGTATGTTTCGCCCGATGCACTTCTTATGCAAAGCGACATCATCACACTGCACGTTCCCGATACGAAAGAAACGGAGCACATGATCGATGCCGCTGCGTTTAAAAAAATGAAAGCAGGCGCGATCCTTGTGAATACCGCCCGCGGTTCCCTCATCGACTCCCGTGCGCTGCTCGGGGCTCTCAAAACCGGAAAAATCGCGTACGCACTTCTCGACGTACTGGAGCACGAGCAGAACTTTACGGAAAACAAAGAACTGATTGCGCATCCGAAGGTTGTGACGACGCCCCACATTGCCTTCTACGCCGACGACTCCATGAAGAACATGTTCAGCGATTCTTTTCTGAGTATCGAACAGTGGATGGCGGGCGAAACGCCGGAGCACGTCGTGAAGCCGCTCAATGTTGTCTGCGATCTTTCCGGCATTCGAAAGCCATGACATCGCTGTTGTCCTCCCCCGGCATGATCGCCGCGACCGCCGCTGTTTTTCTCATTGAGGCTGCCTCTCTCGTCGCTCTTGTCGTCGGTCTGCTCTGCTACCGCCACATCGTCAAAAGTCACAGGGAATTTCTCCTTTCCCTGCACCAGTCTGAAAAGGAGGCCAGCCGGGAGTCCGTCGGTTTCCTTTTCTGGCTGTATCTTCTCCTGACGCTCATCATCGTACTGCTCACGGCCGGCGTCTACATTTTTCATCCGTCCCTGTTCTGATGATGACAAACGAGTCTCCCGCAAACGGCCTCTCACTCCTGTCGCGGCTTGACCGTTACTGGATCAAGCGTCCTGCCCCCGGACCTGTGCTGACAGCCCATGAGCGGCTCATCTGCATTTCCACCGAACACTGGATCAAGTACGTGTTCCCGTCTCTGCTCTATGCATTGCTCATGGGGACCAGCGCGTTCTTCCTGTATCTTGCCGTCCTCGCGGCCCCATCCATCCACGGACTCTCACTCTTCTTCACCGTCGCCGCGCTCGCGGTGTTTTTCCTCTTCCACCACTGGTTCTTCTGGTTCCTGCTGGCCGAGTCGCAGGCGCATATCATCGTGACCAGCAGGCGGATCGTGTACATTCATGAGCGTCTGCTGCGGCAGGAGGAGATGGTTGAGGTGTCGTTCGAGAAGATGAAAACCGTCGAAGCGCGCAAATCGAATATTCTCCAGATCATTCTCAACTACGGAAGCCTCGACTTCGAGTCGAAGGCAAAGCTCACCCGCGTCCCGCATCCCGGCACTCTCGCAATGCGCATCGAGCAGGCGATGGGGATGATCTGATGCTGCGCTGTGGTACCCTGTGCCTATGCACGGAACACTCTCAGACGCAGACATGGACGAGCTGCTCGTATCCGGAATATTCGGACACCTCGGGTACTGTGACGGGAACAAACCGTACGTGGTACCGCTCGCGTACGTGTTTCACGACGGCGTCATTTACGGCCAGACGACCGAGGGGCGGAAGATCGATCTCGTCCGCAAAAATCCTCTTGTTTGTTTTCAGGTGCAGCATGAGAGGAACTACGAGTGGCGCAGCGTCCTGTGTTGGGGGACGTTCGAGGAGTTTGATTTCGAGCGACTGGAACATGAGGAGGCGCTGCCTATCCTTACACTTCTCACCGAACGCCTCGGCGGCATTCAGAAGAACGTCGGCATCGTTCTTCCGTCATTCTCGCTTGAGGGAGCGGCTGCCGCGAAGACCGTCGACGGCAGGAAGTCGGTGCTTTTCCGGATTCTCGTCACGGAGAGGACGGGGAAGTTTTATAGGGCGGAGGGATGATGATGCCGGAGAGGAAGCGGATCCGTTTCATCGGCTGGTGCATCGTGAGATTCCTTCAGCGTATCGCGCATTCCGGTCGTTCCTTCGTCAGAACCTCAATGCGTGTCTCCGCCCTGCAGTGCTCTGCCGTCAGCGCGGAAAGTTCCTGCAGGATTCCATCCAGTTTTTCCCGCGTCACAGGCGGAAATCCTTCGACGACGATCACTGCGTTTTTGGTGTGCTCCGTAATCTTCGTCCGGTCGCCCTCGCGCCAGTTGAGTTTGCGACAAATAATTCCTGTATCGTCGCGATACACCAGCTCTCCTGCGACGGCGGGATCATTCGCTTCCTCACCGAGAGGCGTGAACGGTTCGCCCCCGTCCGCAATGGTCAGCCGGAGATCACCGCTGCATGTGTCCGTATCCTCCGCACCGATGCACACGACATGACGAAGTGAAATGACGTTGTAGATGTCGACGAGGGGATTGATGACGGGCAGTTGCCCGCCTTTCAGCACACGCTTCAGAAGCGCCTGCACCGACGGCGGAAATTTATTCGGATTGTTCCCGAACGAACGATGAATCTCCTGCATCGCGGCGATGTTCGGATGTTCTTTGAATGTTGCTTCATTCAGTGTACTTCGCACCTGCTTCTCGGCTTCGCACAGGAGCGCTTCCGTCGCGCCGTCGGCCGCACTGTTATCGATACTTTCCGCGACGATGATACCGATCATCGCATCGGGATGACGGGAAAAGACTTCAGAGGATACGAAAAATTGCATGTCGTCAGTGTAGCAAACAATGATTCTTACCGGTCCGGCGGAAAATAAGAGGGCATGATGGTTAGGCCTCTGGATTTGCATCCAGAGGCCTGTCCGTTCCCGGTACTCCTCATGGC
>JACRIG010000118.1 GCA_016215715.1 Candidatus Peregrinibacteria bacterium
GAACACGACGGCAATCACCGAAACGCTCCGGAAAAAAGTAGCGTCGGAGCTCGACCGGCCGGCCGGTTCCGTCACGATCGGCAGAAGCGCCTCGGGAGGGATCGTCTTCACGGGCCTCGGACTCCCCGGAAGAAAAACGGATCTCGCGCTCGCGGCACATCTTGTGCGTGAAGCACTGGAACGAAATATCAGCCACATTACGCTCCCCGTGGAAGAGACGAATCCCGCAGTCACGGTCACGGATCCGGATTTACAGAATCAGGGCATTAAGGAGTTTGTCACGGTCGGGGAATCGGACTACACGGGCTCGCCTGTGAATCGCCGGCACAATATCGCCGTCGGCATCGCGCGCTTCAACGGGACGCTGATTCCTAAAGACAGCGACTTCTCCTTCGTAAAAGTCCTCGGCCCCGTGGATGCGAAGGCCGGGTACCGCAAGGAGCTCGTCATCAAGGGTGACCGGACGGAACCCGACTACGGCGGCGGACTCTGTCAGATTTCGACGACCGCCTACCGCGGCGTCTGGGAATACGGCTTCCCCATCCTCAAGCGCCGCAATCACAGTTACTCCGTCCACTACTATTCGCCCTCCGGCACCGACGCGACGGTCTACCCCGGCTCCGCGGACATGGTTTTCAAAAATGATTCGCCGGCAGCCCTCCTGATGCAGACCTACGCCGAAGACGGCAACGCATACTTCGTCTACTACGGTACGCGCGACGACCGGCAGACCGAACTCGTCGGTCCGTTCGTCACCGCAGGAAAACCCGCGCCGCCGCCACGGACAGAACTGACCATCGAGATTCCCCCCGGCACGAAACAGAAAGTCGGCTCCCCCGTCTCCGGCCTCTATGCCGAGTGGTTCCGTGTCATCACGAAAAACGGCAAAGAAACCACCGACCGTACGTCATCCATCTACGAAGCGCGGCCGCTCTACACGTTGGTCGGGGTGACTCCTGAGGAATTACCGCCGCCGGAGATTGTGCCTGTGACACCGTTGGATGATGTGGTTCCGGTGTTTTGATTTTACTAACGCCGCAGCCGGGGACGGCTGCTGCTGGGTTTATAAATTTAGGAGCGGCCCGGAGTTTATCCTGAGCACAGTCGAAGGGTGGCTGCGGTGGGCGAAAGAATGATGAATTTTTAGCAGCAATTAGCCCCCATCTCCTCAGCTACTCTCCCCGCCCGCAGCGGCATCGTTAAGTGATCGTGCAGAAGAAGTGTGCAGAAAGATTTTAATTCCTTATGATCCGCAGGAAGTCCGCAGAGCACCGGAAGCGCATGACCACTGACGCAGGACTGGAGAAAAATTTGCGACGAACCGGAGAGATGCGCAAAGCGGCGGTCTTCGATATTCATTGGAAGCAAGCCAAGAAGATGGAGAAGGCGAAGCTGGAACGGGATGACCGGCTCGGGGAGCTGCGCGACACACGCATCGCGCAATTCCAGAAGCAAATCAAAGACACGCGGCATCGGTTCATCATCTTCTGTCAGACGCAAAAGCAATTCAATCCCTTCCGCAATCCGCGCGAAGGGACGGAACGCGAGTGACGGACGCGCGGCGTTATCGGCATCGATCACGGACGTAATGAATGAAGCATCGCCGTGATCCCGCAGTTCCACCTTCACGCGGCGCAGCGGGAGAAGGAGCCCGCCCATTGTGCTTCCAAGTTTTCGCACTCCCTTCGCACGCGCCGCTTTCCGTCCGGCTTCGCGTGTGAAGAGAATGCAGAACCGGTCGGCCTCACCCACGTCGTGAGTCTGAAGGACGAGGGCATCGTGCGGGCGCGTGTACGACATAGCTACGAATGAATTTTGAGTCCCAGTGCTGCTCCACCGGTAGCAACCACGGGAGCCAGCAGAAGCTCAAGAAGCAGAATAATCGGTCCCATAAACAGAAGTGAGCCGATGACCTGCTGATGAAGCTGGAGCGCTGCCCCGGAGAACGAACCTGCGATCAGCGGCAATCCGGTGAGCCCGAGCATCACAACGACACCCGCAATGAGAAGCGAGAGAAGTATGAACATACCCGCGTGCGTCGCCTGCGGGATCAGCGTATCCGCGGGGGAAGCCCCGAGGAGGGCCTCGAGCATCGCTTCGTTCTTCCGGTTTTGCATCCGTCTATGAACGATCCCTCCAAGAACAAGCAGAAGCACAACCACGGTGAGTGCGATGAAAAGGGTGAGAAGTGTGCCAATGGAGCGTGTCACGGAAACCAGCGACCCGACACGGGATTCCGCATTGCTCACGGAAGCAAGCACATCGGGATTTACCACATTCTTCCACGCAGGCTGTGCGATGAAGGCACCGAGTGCAGCGTACGCATTGGGGGATGTGAGGGTGATGTGAAAGGCGCGCTCGTCGCTGTTAAAAGTGATACCGTCGACAAAAGACTGTGCATGGAGCGCGGCGTAGAACTCCTGCAGACTGCGATCACCGGCGGCAGTGAGGACCCTGAGCTGCACATCGCCGTGCGCGACGAGGAGGGACTGCACCGATCCCACAGCAAAAAGACACACGACAAATATCTGGAGGAGAAGCACCACGGAAAAAACGGTGAGAAGCGTCATGCTGCTCTGCCTCTCACGCCGGAGCATTTTCCAGCCGCGGGAGAGTCCGTTTTTCAGGGAGAGCTGGAGATCAGGGGAGAGGAGCACGGGGATGAGTATAGACGAAGAGTGCACAGAAAATGAAGTGAAGCAGCTCAAAAGACCCAAGACCGAGGAATCAAGACCCAAGGAAGACCTAATATAAAGTAGTAAATTATGAATTTCTTTCATTTGCTTTTATCCTTCCATGGGTCTTCTTTCCTGTGTCTTTGGTCTTTGATCGCTTACTTCACTTCCCTCTCCATCCTCTCCACCGTCTGCACACACGCCCGCGCTCTGCTGCTTTCCGGGTCAAGATCCAATGCGCGAAGGAACAGCGCCTTCGCCTTCGGAACATTTTTCATTTCGAGGTACGCCACACCCAGATCGCAGAGGGTGAGGGTGCTCTCGTGATCCAGATTGAGCGAGCGTTCGAGCGTCACGATCCCCTGCGGGCGCTGGCCGATGTTGAAGAGGACCCAACCGAGACAGCGCAGGATCTCCGGATTGTTGGCCTTCAGGCGGTTGGCCTCCCTGAGACACGTGAGCGCCTCCTCCCACTTCCCCTCGTGCGAGCGGATGAAGCCGAGAATATAGTGACCGGTGTAACTGGCAGCGTCGAGGGTGATGGCCTGACGTGCGGCAACTTCGGCTCTGGCGTACTGCTCCAGACTGAGCTCATTGTCCGCCACTTCCTCCAGCGCCGACACATTCGCCGGATCTTCCAGAAGAAGATTCTCCAGAATCACGATCGCATCCTGATATTTACCGGAGAGCTTGCAGGCCTCCGCCTGCTCGAGGCGCTCCAGAACATTCGGCGGCATTTTACCGGAGGGGTCGCTCATGGGAGAAGAAAGGGAACCGGAGAGAAAGTATCGCGCGTGGAACCGAAGAAAACAAGAAAAAGCGGGCGAATGCAGCGCCTCAGATGACGTAGAGGAAGTAATAGATTGTGCGTAACATCGCATACGAACTGAGCGCCACGACGAGCCCGATGACGGAGCCTGTCATGAGATCCCTGCCCCACTGGACCATGTCGTCTTTGCCACGTGACGCGGTGAGGATCAGCGCCCCCATGATGAACAGGGCAATGGAAAGACTGCCGATCGTAATCGCGAGAAAGTTGATGATCCGGTAGAGAATAGTGAGAAAATCGAAGCGCGTGCCGATGTCGACCATCAGAGTCCGCGGTCCGTTCCCGCCATTGTTCGCATTCTGCGCCGAAGCGCCGGAGAGAAAGATGGCAGATCCCGGAAAGAGAGACAGGGACAGAAAGAATGTCCGCAGGATGCCGGGGAGAGTGAAGAAATGACGCTGACGTACATGTTCCATAACCTCATTATTATAGCACAAAACAGACCATAATTGCATCTCTGCGTTGCATCCCGCCCGTCCCGCGCTTACACTCGCTTCTCTCCGTATGACAAGCGGCTTTTTCCAACGGCCCGTCGGGGGAAAGCGGACAACGGCTCCGGTCCGCCCCATTCCTCAGATACTTTCGCAACGGCAACCGGGACGTACCGGCGCTTTCATCGGGAACACATCTGCATGGATGCAGAAACGGGGGTGGCGACGATTGATCGTCGATGCAGTACTCGTCGGCTCCGGCTGTTCCGTGCTCTATGTCGGCTTCCTGTGGCTCACACTTCCCGACATTTCTAACCCCCGGACATTTATCGCGGCGCAGAGTTCCGTCATCACCGACCGCACCGGCACCGAGCTCTACCGGCTCTTCGGAGAACAGGACCGCACCTACATCACGGGCGACGCCATCCCGCAGCATATGAAGGATGCAATTGTCGCCATCGAGGACGCTCGCTACTTCGAGCACGGCTGCTTTGACGTCCGCGCCATCGCACGCGCCGTGTTCGTGAATGCCTTCTTCGGACAGTCGCAGGGCGCCTCCACCCTCACGCAACAACTCGCGCGCAACGCCCTGCTCACGCGGGAAAAGAAGATCAGCCGCAAGATCAAGGAACTGATGCTCGCCTGCGGACTCGAGCGACGGTACAGCAAGCAGGAACTCCTCGAGCTCTACCTCAACTGGATTCCCTTCGGGCAGAACGTCTACGGACTGGAACAGGCCAGCCGGACGTTCTTCGGCATTCCGGCGAAGGATCTCACGCTCGCGCAGTCCGCTGTCCTCGCCGCGATCCCCCAGCGTCCGACGTACTTCAACCCCTACGGCAACAATGTCCGGACACGCGTCACCGAACCGTCGCTTCGAAAAATACTCGACGGGACCATTACGAAAGCATCGGATATTCCGGATGCGAACCTGCGTATGGGGCTGCTGGGAGCGAATGCGGGAACGGGGACGACGCTGCTCTACATCGGCGGCCGGACCGATCAGGTACTCAGGAATATGCAGGA
>JACRIG010000010.1 GCA_016215715.1 Candidatus Peregrinibacteria bacterium
GGAAGCAATTTGTCGGTGTCGTCATCGGCAGGTTTGTCATCGCTCGTTTCGTCGCGCCCTTCACGATACACACGGAGAAAACCATCGAAGAGGAGCGTCTGTCCCGTCGCGCGGAACGTGTACGCGGCCGCAGTGATGTCCGCACCGATCCTTTTAAATTGTGCGGGTGGCATCTGTGTGGCGAGGGTGCGGTTCCAGATGAGGGTGTAGAGCTTGAGCTGCTGGTGATCGAGGACATCCGTGAGCGACTCGGGGGTGCGCTCCAGCTCCGTCGGGCGGATGGCTTCGTGCGCCTCCTGCGCGCCTTTGCTCTTCGTCTTATATGTGCGCGGAGCGGCAATCACATATTCGCGGCCGAAATGTTTTTCGATCGTCCGCTTCGCGTCCTCCAGAGCCTTCGTACTCAGGTTCACCGAGTCCGTGCGCATGTACGTAATGAGTCCCGTCTGCCCCTGTCCCTTCCCGAGGTTCACGCCTTCGTAGAGTTGCTGCGCCACCACCATCGTCTGCTTCACCGAAAAACCAAGCTTCCGCGCAGCCTCCTGCTGGAGCGTGGAAGTGGTAAACGGAGCGGACGGATTGCGCTCGACTTCCTTCTCCTCCAGATCGCTGACCGTAAAGGAAACACCTTTCAAATCGCTCAAAGCCTGATCGGTTTCTTCCTTATTCCCGAGTGCGAGCTTCTCGCCGTTCTTCCGTTCGAGTGAAGCGGTGAAAGATTCCTTCTTCTCTGTTTCAAGTTCCGCGACGACACTCCAGTACTCGCGCGGGACGAATGCGCGGATTTCTTTTTCACGGTCAACGATGATCCGCACCGCGACCGACTGCACGCGTCCGGCGCTCAGCCCGCTGTAGACTTTTTTCCAGAGGAAAGGGGAGAGGGTGTAACCGACGAGACGATCGAGAATGCGGCGCGCCTGCTGCGCATCCACGAGACGCATGTCGAGCGTGCGCGGATTTTTGATCGCCTCCTGAATGGCGGATTCGGTAATTTCGTGGAAGACGATGCGCTTCACGGATTCCGGCTTTTTGACGCCCAGCGCCTGTGTCAGGTGCCAGCCGATCGCCTCTCCCTCGCGATCTTCATCAGTCGCGATCCAGAGTTCATCGGCTTTTTTGAGCGCCGCCCGCAGATTCTTCACCACCGTCTGTTTCCCCTCCGACACTTCGTACGTCGGTTCGAATCCCTTTTCGATATCGACCCCGAGTCCGCTCTGCGGGAGGTCGCGGATGTGTCCCATGCTGGCCTCGACCGTATAGTCCTTCCCGAGGAAACGCTTGATGGTCTTGGCCTTCGCGGGACTCTCGACGATGACGAGATGAGTGGGCATCGAAGCGTGAGCCTAGTTGAATGTCCGGAGCATTGTCAAAATTGAGCGATGTTTTGAGAATCCGTTTCTCGTCGGATCGTTTCGCGTTGTTCGCTTCGTTCGAGCAACGAGCCAACGAGAAACGAGCAACGACGTTTGGGGGCGTTCCGGGTGGGGCCAGAACGGACTTTTTGGCTCTCTGCGGAGCTTTACTGATCATCTTTCGTATTCAGTTTTTTTGGCTGATTCCTGCGCTGATCATGGACTTTCTGACTATCCGAAGCGAAATGCTTCCTTTTTGGCTTGCTGAAGCGATATTCATGCGTAGACTATGAGCCAGCCTTTTATTTTACTTCTTTCTTCCCCAATTCTTATGTCCAAGCAGGATCTGATCGCGACGATCGCGAACGCCGCAGGCATCACGAAGCGTGCCGCAGGCAGCGCCCTCGAGGCCATCACCGGTACGATCACGAAGGAGCTCAAGCGCGGCAACTCCCTCACGATCACCGGCTTCGGAACGTTCCGCGTTTCCAAGCGCGCAGCCCGCATGGGTGTGAACCCGAGGAACCCGACGCAGAAGATCTCCATCCCCGCGATGAAGGTCCCGTCGTTCAAGGCCGGCAAGACCCTCAAGGACGCCGTCCGATAATCGAAAGCGATTTATTATCAAAAAGCCTCCGTGACCCGGGGGCTTTTTTGAGGGATGAAAGAGATGCAAGTGAATCAAGAGATTAAAGTGAATTTTTCGCTTACATCCCCTGAATCGCTTGCTTCTCTTGTTTCCCTTGCTGCCCTTCCTGCGCTATCCTCTTGCGGTCATGAACGACTCCACCATCCAGACCGCGCTGCAGGATCTCCTGAAACACCTGAACCTTGAGTTCACGGGTGTGACCATTACAAAGGAAGAAGATCTGACGCGCGTCGAGATTGCGTCGAGTGATGCGAGCCGGATTATTGGATGGCATGGTGAGACGCTCAATGCATTGCAGCACTTATTGAAGTCACTCATCCGCGCTGCAGAAAAACTGGAGCGCACCCCATTCATTGTTCTCGATGTCGATGGCTACCGCCGCATGCAGGAAGACAAAGTCCGCACCATCGCCGATCAGAAAGCAGACTTCGTCCGCCGCACAGGTTCCCGCCTCGCCCTCGCGCCCATGTCCCCCTACTTCCGCCGCATCGTTCACGTCTACGTCGCAAACAAGCCGGAGCTGCAGGACCTCGCCACCGAAAGCATCGGCGAAGGGGATTACCGGCAGATTGTTCTGAAGCTGAAAAATGAAATGAAGGGGCCGAAGAGCGGGGAGGAATTGTCACCGGTGATTGAGCAATCGAAGGATGATGGGTTGGAGAATTTGGATATTTGACATATTTTGAAATAAATTTATAATAAAATCATGGGAACCTTGTCTCTTCCGGACGAGCTGACAGGAAAGCTTGAAGCACTTGCTCAGGTGGACGGCATAACTATAGAGGAATACGTCAGAAAAGTTCTGGATACCGACGTATTAAAAAATCGAAAAAAGATAAAAGGGAGCATAGAAGACCCCTTAAAAAATGACCGCGAATGGGTAAAGAATCCATTGAAGAAGCAGCTGGAGACAGCGGAGGTGAGGAAGGCTTTCGATACATACATGCAATCATTCGCTGTGACGCTCCAGCCCTACAGCGCTGCAAAATTCCGGGCACTCTTTGGACGCGTTGAGTTCGCCTATGCCAAAATTACGCCGGATCAGCCGGATGCTGCAGTGACACGTGAAAGTCTTCTTCAATCCTCTCTTGTGGATGTCATCGGCATACCATCCATTGCCGCAGAACACGAATCGGCATGGCTTCTGCCGAATGCAAAAGATCTTTCGCCCCTGATACTGAAACATACACCGGATATATTGCCTGCAATTGTTGCTGCAAAATCATGCGCGCAGATAATCGGGGA
>JACRIG010000012.1 GCA_016215715.1 Candidatus Peregrinibacteria bacterium
GAGCCTGGAGAAACTCAAGGGCGAAAACGAGGACGAGCAGATCGGTGTCGATATCGTGCGAATGTCGCTCGTCTATCCGACCAAGTGCATCGCGACGAATGCGGGACTCGAGGGCTCCGTGATCGTCGAGCAGGTGAAACAGGCCAAGGATATGAAGATGGGATACAACGTGGTCACCGAGAGACTCGAGGATCTGGTCGCATCCGGCGTCATCGACCCGAAGAAGGTCACGCGCAGTGCACTCCAGAACGCCGCCTCTGTCGCCGCCATGTTCCTCACGATCGAAGTGGCCGTTGCCGACGCACCGAAGAAGGAAGCTCCGACTCCGCCGATGCCGGGCGGAGGGATGGGCGACTTCTAAAATTGCGGATAATAGACAATTTTCTGGGCTGAAATTGGCACTTTTCCTCTATGAAAAGCCAAGATATGCTCTGATTTTCCCCAATGCATCATGAAAAATATGTCCCAATTGCACTTCGCGGCGGCTCAAGAAAGATGGTTGGTACAAAGGTCGACAGCTCTGGCGATGTAAAGATTGCTGGAAACAATGTAGCCGCACACCTTCTGCCCCACGTCCTACGCTCTGGACCGAATACGTGCGTGGTAAACAGACGTACGATCAACTGGCGAAGAGACACGGCAGGAACAAACGTTGGGTGCAGCGGCAGCTCGAGTGCGTGAATGTTTCGGGGCAGCGAGTGGAACCCGGTGACGTCGTGGTCGTCATGGATACGACCTACTTCCGCAGGACATTTGGTGTCATGGTGTGGCGCTGCCCGCACCGGCGGAAGAATCTCCTCTGGCGGTTCATTCCGTACGAAACAGTGGAGGAGTATATCCGTGGCATCGAAGAACTGGAGGAGCATGGCTGGAACGTAATCGCGATTGTCTGTGATGGCAGGCGTGGCCTGTTTCAAGCCTTCCCAGTCCCTGTGCAGATGTGTCACTTCCACCAGGCACAGATCGTCACGCGCTACGTCACGAGGAAGCCGAAGCTCCAGGCAGGCATGGACATCCAAGCATTGATGCGTCTGCTGCCGCACACTGACGAAGCGAGTGTCACGTACTGGCTGGAGCAGTGGTACGTACAGTGGGGAGACTTCATCGCGGAGAAGACTGTTGATGCGTTCACGAAGAAATGGCACTACACGCACAAGCGACTCCGCAGCGCCTACCACAGCGTCCGTAGAAATCTTCCCTTCCTGTTCGCTTTCGAACGATATCCCGACCGCAGGATTCCCAACACTACCAATTCTCTCGACGGAACCTTCACCCACGTCAAAGACAAAGTGCGCCTTCATCGTGGACTAAAGTTACACAGAAAACAGAAGCTCATCTCCGAACTCTTGAAAGATGATTAGACAACATGGTCAGCCCAGAAAATTGTCTATTACTCCACATTTTGCAAATCATTATTCAGAGTCTCCTTAGCCGATTGTATCCAGTTCCTTCTGTTTGATGAGCTCCATGTACATGATGGTCCAGACGGTCTGCTTGAAGACGTGGAGGTAGGTGAAGAAGTA
>JACRIG010000013.1 GCA_016215715.1 Candidatus Peregrinibacteria bacterium
CTGCAAAGGCCTTCTGCTTTTCAAGAGGCTCAGTGTCGCTTTCCTCGGCCAATCCTTTGAGGTACGTCTCGAGCGGAAGTTCATTGATCAGAATCAGTTTTCCGTTGATGACGCGGCATTCCAGAACGCCGCGGAACTGATTCGTCGGTTTATTCCAGGAGGCAATCGTCGCAGCATTTTCTTTCGCATCAATGCGGATGACACCTGACGAATCCGCGGTCATCTGATCTGACGCGCAGACGCCATTTTTTATTGTCAACGTAATAGCGGAAGAATTTGTGATGATACGGGCAGAGGAGTCGGGGTAGCTGAGGCGGATGCGAATTGTGTGCTCGCGCCGCCGGGGTTCCTGAACCCCAGCTACGGAAGGCTTTGAGGCAACAGAAGATGCTGACGATATTCGCAGGTGAGGAAGGTTGCTGCTGGAATTAGAAATTTTCACCGGTTTCGGCGTACTCCGTGCGGATGTCATGGTGAGCGGCGACGAACCACGTACCCGTGCCCTGCGCCCGCTTACATGCAGCGTGTACGTCCACTTATCGATGTGCACCGAGTAGTCGCCGGCTTCCGGCGGGAATTGAATTTTGAAACGGATCATCGCTGTGTCCCCTGTCCGCAAACCCGAAGGAAGCGTGAGAGCAGAGCGAATGCGTACGAACGTGCCGTTCTTTTCCTGCCAGAGTCCGATGGCTTCATCAGAGCGTGAAACTACTCCGATGTTTGCATTCGTTTTCCACGATTTATTTCCGGCTGCGAAGCTCATACTGAACGCCATCTGTCCGTTCGGCTGGCCGCTGATGTCCTGTGATCCCATCGGCGCAAGGCCCTGCTTCACCGCTGCCGCAGGAGGCGATGGCGACCCGATCCGCTGTGCTTTTCGCTCAGCCGCGCGGTCAATGTAAGCGGCTGTCGGCCGCGGCTCAGGGAAGGTAACGGATGCGAGCAGAGTATTTTCCTTCACGTGCGTACGGATCTGATCCAGTACTCCGTACGTGTAGTGACCCGGACAATCCGTACTCAGCAGATCTCTGTGTCCGACGATCGGCGACATGATCTCCCCATGAAAGCGCACGCTGCGATCCAGCGGCATGTCGTACACCTCAGCGAGGTGACGGAGCAGCCACTGGACGGCACGTACCTGCTCCTGCGTCGGCTTCTCGAGGTCGAAGTTGCCGAGCATTGCAATACCTATAGAGCCGACATTGTTGCAGTACGCATGGCCGCCGACGACCATCGGGCCGCCTGCTTTCCCTTCGTAGATGCGGCCCGTTTCATCGACGAGGTAGTGATAGCCGATATCCCCCCAGCCGCGGCTGTTCGTATGGTATTCGTACAGGGCCCGGACACGCTCGACGCCGCTGCGCATGTCTCCGCTGACTTTCATCGCGGTGTGGTGCACAACGAGCAGGCGGACCCTCGGCGAATAGCTGAGTGGCCAGCGATAGGTCCGCCCCTGTGCGTCCCGCGTGACACGGTTATCCGGTCTGAATTCGGAAGGATAGAGACGCTGCGCTTCCTCACAGTCCGTGAGACGTTTCGGCGTCGCCACGTCCCCGTTCGCGGTCTGTGAGGCGTCACTCGCAGACTCGTCAGAGCGTGTCGTTTTCGGCACCGTAAAGAGGAGACTGTCATCAGCTCCCCATTCACTGCGCGTCAGAATATGCGGCTCAGTGCTGTCCGCTGCCGCCGCAGCAGTCAGGTAGCGGGCAGGAGCATCCGAAACGCGGACGGGATGAACTGTGTAGCGAAGTGTGCCGCCACGAACTTCGATGGTACCCACTGCCTGCGGGAACATCACCAGATTCGATTCCGTGAGAGACGGATCCTGTTCATCCTCAAGCGTGAGGCGCTGCCATGTCGTCCAGCCGGATTCCATTTTTCCGCGCACCTCAAGATCACTGTTTTCTGAGAGCGCTCCGAAACTCACGGCGTCAATGGGATCGGAGAATGTGTATATGTGCGTGCCGGTTTCTGCCGATGCGATTCCAGCGCAGGCAAAGATACATCCTAAAAAAACAGCCAAACGTGTCATGGGAATCTCAGTGTAGCCGCTTACTGAAAGTCGTCGAGAAAGTTTCGCTTTATCATATCCACCAATATATCGATATATCGATATATGGTAGGAACGCAATGGCAAGAGGATAGCGGAGATTCTTACCCCTATCTAAACAGTTGATCGTATTCATGAATCATTCTCTCAGCGGAGAACCTCGCACAAGCCGTTTGAGTGCCCTGGTCGGCGATACGTTTCCGTTTTTCGGAATCCTGAAGTGAAGCAATGCCCTCAGAGAGAGCCCCGGCATTATTTGCTTTCACAACGACCGCATCTTTTCCATTTGTTATATATCCCGCAATGCCGCAGGCGTCCGTCACAATCACCGGAACGCCGCACAGCATTGCCTCCGCGGCGACGAGACCGAAGGGGTCGTGATCGCGTGACGGGAGAATGAAGATGTCGAGAGACTGATAGAACAGATTCAGGTCGCTGAATGAATGGAGAATCATGGCTCTATCCGTTATTTTTTTTCTTTTCATCAATGCCTGCAGGGGCGGCTCCTCCGGACCGGTGCCGATGATGGTCAGGGAGGTGTTCTGGAGATCACCGACAGCTTCGATGAGCAGGTCGATTCCTTTGTCGCGGGTGAGGCGGGCGAGACAACCAAGCCGAAGGCCCCCATCCCCCGACCCCTTCCCCCTCTGGGGAGAAGGGGGGCCGTTTTCCCCTCTCCCTCGCAAGGGGGAGGGGTTAGGGGTGGGGGAAAATCGCAGAGGATCAACCCCATTCGGAATTTCCACTGTTTTCTCAGGGTCCCATCCAAGCCCGAGATACATTTTTCTGCTGAGTTCCGACACGCAGATTGTTGTCGCGTATGTGCTTTGTCTCCGGAGTAATCCAAGCC
>JACRIG010000016.1 GCA_016215715.1 Candidatus Peregrinibacteria bacterium
CCGTCTTCACTCCGCAGGCTTTCGCTTCGTAACTCGCGGCGATGACGCACCCCCCGCCCATGCCGAGAGCGAGGAGAGGTTTTCCCCGTAATCGGGGATCTTTCCGTTGCAACACGGACGCAAAAAAAGAATCGGCGTCGACATGAGCAATCATGGCAGAAATTGAGGGTCCTTCGTCCCTTCGTCGCGGCTCAGGGCAGGCTAAGCTCAGGATGACACACGGGTGTCATGGTGAGCGGCGACCCTTCGTCGGCGCTCAGGGCAGGCTAGACTTTGTCATGGTGAGCGGCGACGAACCATCACGACAAGAGTCAGTACTTTCGTATCACCCCCCGCACCACCCCCGCTACTTTCAATTCATCCATCGCGTACAGATCCGGATAGCGCGGGTTCTCGGCCTGCAGATAATACTTTCCCTTGTCCTTCTTGAGGCGCTTGAGGGTGTACTCGCCGTCGAGGATACCGACGACGATATCGCCGACTTTCGGGTCACCGCCCCGCTCGACAACGACGAGGTCCCCTTCGTAGATGCCGGCGTCGATCATGCTGTCTCCGCGGACCCGCAGAAGGAACGTGGCGTCACGCTTACGGACGATGTAGTCGTCGATAGTCACACGTTCCTCTGCCTGTTCCTCTGCGGGCGCCGCAAATCCGGCGGAAATGGGGCCGAAGAGCGGGAGCACGAGCGGGCCGGTCGTTGTGTCACCGGACTGCTCCCCATACTCGAGAATTTTGATCCGGCCTTTGGGATCCTTTTCCAGATAGCCCTCGCGGACGAGGGCGGTGACGACCTTCGCGACCGCGTTCTTGCTGCGCACCCCGAAGGCGAGGGCGAGGTCGGAGAGCGACGGGGAATACCCGCGCTTGCGCTGGAACTCGCGGATGTAATTGAGGGTCGTGCGCTGATGGGGAGTGAGCGTCATAGGCAGAAAGGAACGTTCGTACACCAGAATAGGTGGACGGTCGTTCACTGTCAATAATGAAGCTCCGTCTTCGCTTGCGATCAATCCATAATCACGCTCAAATCCTTTTTCTTGCTCAGTTCGATGTACGCGACCGTCCAGACGGCCGCTTTGAAGACGTGGAGATTGGCGAAGAAGTAACTGGCGAGCAGGACCAGTCCGACGCTGATGATGACGGCGATCATGACGCTGAGAGCCGTGGAGAGGAAGAACGCCAGCAGGAAGCCGATGCCCATAGCGATGCCGGGAATCAGCAGGACCGTGACGAGATTGATGATGATGCGGATGGAGATCACAAAGAGCAGCAGCAGGAGGAACATGACATGGTTTAAGTAGCTCACGATGAATTTGAAACTCTGTCCCAGTGCTGCGGCTACGCTCATGCGGCGGACGACGACGGCCGGCTGCGCGAAGCTTGCGAAGAACTTGATGATGTTCGACACCCCCCACATCAGTACGACGCCGATGATGAGGGGAATGTGAAAACTACTGTCTACGTAGCGGAAAATCAAAGAGATGACGGTGATGCTCGTCGTGGTACTCGCAAGCACAAAAATCTCGTGAATCGCGAAGAGCGGGACGAAATTGTAGATGGCCAGCAGGAAGCCGCCCTTGAGCTCGTCGCCCTGATGGGATTTGGCCGCAAGCCCGATGATCGCGCCCTGCGCCATGTGGGGAATGAAGAGCTCGACGACAATCAGGAGCGTGAGGGAAATGACGAAGGTGAGGAAGAACCAGAAGGGGACCGCCTCGTAGAGCAGGACTTCGACATCGAAGAAGCCCGATTGTCTTCCCTGCAGATATTCCCAGAGGAAGTAGGCCTGATAGCTGAAGAGTTTGAGGTCGAGGAGCGTTTCGAGGAGCGAGTAGGTCATGCCCCACCTACGCAGCGATTTCTCGCGGCGCGTGATGGCCCAGGCCTCGGCGATGATTTCGCGGGGGGTCATGCGGTGGCTTACGGGTTACGGATTACGAGTGGGGAGAGAATCACTCCTTCGCAGAGGCAAAATCCTGCAATGGATGATACACGTAATCCTTCCCGAGGATGATCGTAATTTGCCCGAGCTTCGCGGGATCGATTCCCGCAGGGAGTGGACGAACGTCCATGCCTGTGATGGCAGCGACGAAGGCCCCGCTCGTAGAGTCGGCGGACTGCGCATCGACGATGGAGGAGGGGATGTCCTCAATGCCGGCGTTCTCCGTTTGATCCACGATCAGTCCGAAGCGGGTCAGCTCCGCAGCCAGCTTGCGCGCACTGCCGCTCTTCGCACCCGCATTGAGAATTGAAATGGAATGACGGGCGAGGTAGGGCGTGCGTTCATCGAGGAAAAAATGAACGAGCAGCCGCACCTGGCGCCAGGTGACGGGGAACTCGGGGATGGAGACCGGCAGCAGCACGGAGGCACCTTCAAACTGGTCGCGCGGCGGGCTGTAGAGGAGGCCGCCGGGGGATCCGTTGTCCCCGTAGAGGCCGTTTTGACTATTGAGCTGCATGCTGATGATGTTACGCGTATCGACGCTGAGCCCCGCTTTGGCGAGTGACAGAACTCCTCCGGCGTCGAGGGACATTTCCACATGCTGTTGGACGATGGTGAGCAGCGACAGCAGACGATTGGGACGGCTGAGGAGCCCCGCACTCCGGACGGTATCCCCGATAGCTTTGATGAGCTGCTGCTGGCGGGCGGACCGGTCGAAGTCACTGGTACTGTGACGGCTGCGCGCATACTTGAGTGCGGTCTCGCCGTCGAGGTGCTGCGGTCCGGCAGCAATCGAAAATGTCTGATACGTGTAGTTCGGCCCCGGATACTCGGGGTCGGTGAGGTCCTCCGGCACGACGACGTCGACGCCGCCGAGCGCATCAATGAACTGCACGAAGGCGATGAAGTCCACTTTGATCGTCTCATGGATTTCAATACCCAGTGCCTTGCCTATCTCTTTCGCAAGTTCCCGGAGCGCTTCCCGCGACGCTTCCTCTTTTGCCGCCCCTCTGTTGATGAGGTAATACTTATAGTCGCGGTAGAGACTGTTGATGCGGCCCTTCCCCATTTTTTCCGTCGAGAGGAAGTAGAGATCGCGCGGGAGGGAGAACAGTGCGACGCTCTTTGTTTTGGTCGCGTCGATGCCCGCGATCATGATGCTGTCGGTCAGATCCACTCCCTCATGGGACGCATCACCGGATCCGAGGAGCAGAATATTGGTGTGGCCGTACGCGTCCGTCGGGAGCGTGCCACCGGTGACATTGATGATGCTGCGGAAGCTGAGAATTTTCAGTGCCACCAGACCGCGCGCGACCCCCATGAGCAGGACGAATGAGAGTGCCAAAGCAGCGAGAATGACGAGAATTTTTTTAATCAGGTGCATGCGATGCGCTTCGATTTTTTCCTCTTCCTTTCGCTCCAGATGCCGCATCCACCAGCGCAGAACGGGCTGCCCAACTGAAAGGATACGGGCGAAAAACGCTTTTGCCGACACCGAAGACCGTCGCTGCCTGTCATTCAGGCGGCGTACCGAGAAAGACATGGGGGAAGTCTACCAGAACCCATAAGGAGAATCTCACATTTTTCTTAGATTCAGCAGCAGCCCTCCGTGGCTGCGGGCGGGTGAGATCTACGAGACTATCTTACTAACGCCGCAGCCGGGGACGGTCCTGCGGGACCCCTGCGGGGGCTGCTGCTGGGTTTAAATATTGGCTGAAGGAAAACCTAAAATAAGAAAGAGAATAAGTAAAAGAATAGGTTGGTGTATGAGATAGAAACTCAGCGAATATCTGCCAAGGACAGAAGTACGTTCCAGCCACCGCGGCACACGCTTCCATTTCGGCATCCATTCCATCACGTAGAGCGCATGGCCGAGCGCGCCGCCGATGAGAATCACACCGAGCCACGGAAAGAGCGGGACGAAATCGAGTGTGGAAAATCCTGCGGGCACGAGGCCAAGCGGGAGTAGAAGCTCTGTATCGGGAGCACTTGTGCCTATCCAATACGGAAGCAGTAAGATTGCCATTCCGAGCACCGCATTCCAGAGTCCGAGCGGCAGCACGAAGGGCAGCATCAGCATGCTCACAGCAATGCAGTGGAGGACGCCGAAGCGGATGAAGGTCTGGGGATCGATGATGTAAGTCACGGCGGAAATCAGAAGCGCAGCGCAGCCAATGGTGATGAAGCGGCGAAGGAATTTTCTCCACACACCCGCAGCGACGATTCCTGAATCGTCGCTGCGGGATCGGGTGAGAATGGATTGCCGCATCAACACCGCACTCATCCCCACAATCAGCAAAAATAGACTGACCGTGACGCGCTGCAACATTCTCCATCCGAACTGCTCCATATCAATCTGCCATCCGTAGAAATACATAAGATCGAATGTCAGATGAAAAATGGCCATGAGAAACATGGCAGTGAGACGACCCAGATCGACTTCAACGTGGCGATGCATATGTGAACTATAGAATATGCAGGCTGACGTCCCTACTTTCTTTTCTCGACCAAAGAAAAGAAAGTAGCAAAGAAAAGTTCGCCGCCGGCTGTGCATTCCCGCTGACCGACCCCCCCCGAGCCGGCGGAACCCCTCCACGATCGTTAGTGGAAATATTTTTTTATCAAAAAAAGCGCGCGGATTGCTCCGCACGCTTTTCTTTTAAGGTCGCTGATTAAGCAGCCTTCGAAGCCATGAAGCACGCCTTACAAAGGACGGGCTTCCCTCCTTCCTCGACGGGGCGAGGCTTGAAGGGCACTTGGCAGGCTGAGCCACACTGGGCGCAGACGGCGTCGTGCATTTCCCGTGTCCCGTGGTCGTTCTTGCGAGCGGCGCGGCAGGACTTGCAGCGCTGGGGGGCGCTGAGGTTCTTGGTGGCGTAA
>JACRIG010000018.1 GCA_016215715.1 Candidatus Peregrinibacteria bacterium
CGCAGTGCGCCCCGGCATCACCGGCCTCGCGCAGGTGTCGGGCCGCTCCGATCTTCGTTTTGAGGACGAAGTCCGTCTCGATCTCCAGTACATTGAAGAATGGTCACCGTTTCTGGATCTGTGGATTCTGTGGAGAACGATGATTGTGGTGCTTGGGCGGCGGGGTGCTGACTAATTTTAAAAACCCAGCAGCAGCCCTCCGTGGCTGCGGGCGAGTGAGATCGCGCGTCTATCTTTCTGACGCCGCAGCCGGGGACGGTCCTGCAGGCCCCCTGCGGGGGCTGCTGCTGGGTTTTGAATTTGCTATACTCTTGTCATCTCCACCCCCCGCATCATCGTCGGGACGCTCATAGCCATCCTGCTTATCGTGGCGGTCGAGCAGCTTTTCCCGAAGGGCGATGCGCCGCTGGTGGTTGACCCCGCGGTGCAGGATCAGGAATGTCAGGGTATTCCGATTTACGTGAGCTACCCCTTTCAGGGGGGCATGCTTGATCCGTGGGAGTGCAAGATCCAGTGTGATGACAAAAAGCAGCGTCACATCGTGTACACGAACGGCAAGGCGACGCCGTGCGAGACGCTGCCGGGGTGTCTGGATTACGGGGAGGATCACGGGATCACGTGTACGATTCCGGGGGGGATGAAGAGTACGACGAGTGTGACTAAAAAATAAAAAAATTCCTTATCGTGTCCCCTCTCTCCGGGGGAGAGGGTTAGGGAGAGGGGCCGCGGTTCGTTGAATACTGCAGTCACGACGAAATGTCGCCCGAGACAAATGCTCCTCCGACGCCCACCCCCCTCACCCCAACCTTCTCCCGTAAAGGGACGTGGTCCCCACAGGACTTTACGTCCCATTTGGAGAAGGGGTTTAAGGAGGGGTTTTTAGAAAAGCGACGGCTGATCCGTCCCCTTCTTCGGTTTTACAATCGCGGGTTTTACTTCCACCTGCTCCGCTTTCCCCCCGCTTATTTTTTCCATGTATGCCATCAATCTAGCGCCATAACTTTTTTCTTTCAGCCGCGTGTCCAGAATTGTGGCATCGCCGCTCTTTGTTCTGTGCCTGCAAAAGGTCCGCAGCAAGCGGAAAAGACGATGCTCGACGCGCGGGAGGGCATAGCCCTCGAAAGAATTCTTGTAATGAGATTTTCGCTTCTGGAAGACGGGGTAACCCGGATGATCGAACGGGACCGATTCAATAATAAGGTGATCAATGCCGCCCTCGAGCAGATCAATGCCTTCGTACATCCACGGAGTGAGGAACCATAGCACAGGAGTTTTGGCCGCGAGAAACTCTGCCTCCATTCTCCCCTGCCCGCCGCTGAGGCCCTGACAGATCATCGTGATGCCTTTCGCTTCGAGTACTTCCGTGTGTTTAATGAAAAGCTGTTCGATGCCGCGCTTACTCCCCGCGAGTATGACCGTCCGTCCCTCGGGCGGATTTTCCAGGAGCGAAGCGAGGGACAGATCATTTCTGAAATTCACTGCGACCGGACAGGGCGGGAGATCGAGCGCCTGCGATCGTGCGGTGGCCTGCTTCTCGTGGAGCACTTCAGGCAACTCTCCGTCACTTTCTTTCGGTACAATCAGCGTCGTCGGGAAGCGATCGTACAGAGAAATTTTTAGCATCAGACTGATATACTCGGGGGCACTGTGGAGAAAGAGCGAACCGTTCGGCCGCGTTTCAATCCAGCGGATTTCCTCGCGCAGATTTTTGGGATCGATGATCGCGGCAAGTTCTTTGAGGAGTGTGAGGCAACGATCCTGAAGATTGCCTCAACTAACTGCTTCAATTATTTGCTGACGCAGGCCCTTCGTCTCGGGTCGCCCAAGTTCCTCTGCCGTAATCATGTGCTGATCCTCAACCATACGTGTCTTTTCAGCCCAGAGGGAAGCGACGTCGACGAGGCGGGTCAGTTCCGCGTTTCCCTCGGCAGCCGCACGGAGTTCGTCGAGCGCGCATTGGTGGCCATAGGCTCTCGTTGCGGTGTCTTCGAGCATTGATGCGTCATCGATGAGAATGTGCGTCTCGGGGGTGAGCGCACCATGTGCGGCATGTGCAGGGTCCTCCAGAAATTCCAGAAGCTGACGATGATCAAGGATGAACGTATGTGCGGAACTTTTAAATTGATCCGTATATTCCGGTGATTTATCAGTACACGCCATTTTTCCATACCACACATCACGCTCGCCTCCGTGGAGGGCGATCTCACTGCGCTTGTGTGCATCGAACCATACGATTTTTGTCGCAAGCAGCGCCTCCTCCGCGGTGAATTTTTCCTGAGCGGCAAGGCGTTTCATGGCTTCAGGATCAAGCAAGAGTGCCGGCGGATAGAGGACCTGCACGTCCGGTGATAATGGAATCTTGCGGAGCGTACTTTCGAGATTTTTCACGGCGATCCACTGTGTTTTTGCGGTATCGGATGCTGCAGCGGCGATGAGAAGCGGGAGCGAATCGGGATGCAGACCTTCTTCCTTCAGATCGACCGTGCCGATGGCGGGCGGAAGTAATCTTGTGGAAGTTGCAGGGGCCGGAGCTTCCTCAAAAGAAGGTTTTACAAACCATGCCGGCAGTTTTTTTGCGGATGATTCGAGTTTTTCGAAGAGCATCCGGTAGCCGGATGTGCTGCGCCCCATGATATTTTTCACGATCTGCAATTCTTCCTCCGGCAGTTCCTGCAATCGTTCCCAGATTGCCGCCAAAAGATCCATCGTTGCCCGCACATCTCCCATCGCGCGGTGCGCGGGGTCGTGACGGAGTTTGAGCGTCGCACTCAGGTATGCGAGCGAGTAACTTTTCAGTTCCGGAAAGACGAGAGACGCGAGGAGTGAGGTATCGATCCATGGCTTATGCATGAGATCAATACCTTCCCCCTTAATCATCGATAAATCGTAACCTAGATTCTGTCCGACGAGGATCGCATCTTTCGTCAGCAGTGCCTCGATGTCTTTACGCTGGTCAGAAAAAGTCGGTTTCCCCGCAAGATCGCTGGTCCTGATCCGCGTGAGCACTTCAACGTGTGGCGGAATTTCCGTATCAATTCCAAATAACTGCTCGTATGTTTCTACGCTCTCGCCATTCTCACATCGTACGACCGCAAGCTCGATCACCCGATGCACCTTCGGGAGAAATCCTGTCGTTTCGGTGTCGAGGATGATGAGGGGGAGAGGCGGTAGTTTCACAAGGACAGAGTACGTGCCATAGAACCATTGGTCACGAGCATTCGTTGTTCGTTTCTCGTTGGCTCGTTGCGCGAACGAAAGCGAGCAACGAGAAACGAATCAACGAGCAACGGCGTTATGCCGCCCGTGCCCCCTCCCCCGCCATCGGCTCCTCTTTATCCGCTGAGAGCGTCGTCGACTCTTCTTTCTTTGCCTCAGGCTGTTCGTCCATCGGCGCTTCTTCCTTCTCTTCTGCGGGAGCTTCGACAGCCGGTGACTCA
>JACRIG010000015.1 GCA_016215715.1 Candidatus Peregrinibacteria bacterium
GATCAATTCCTGAAGAAGTTTTCCGCCGAGTTGATCGGTCATGCCCGCGGGGAGACAGAGGAGGGGGATCTTCCGTTCCTCCGGCCAGCCGAGTTCCTCCTGCAAAGCAGCCTTCGCTTCGCCCTTCGTTTCGAGGACTTTCTGGGCGTTCCTGCGTGCCGCTGTGGCATCAGAATTCGGGTGGAGTGTCGGCATGGGGGTAGGTGTAGGTTTCCTCTTAGTATAGCGGAAATAGGATTTCGATGGAAGGGAGGAATGATTGTAGTTTCTCATAAATGGGATCTAATAATTTATGTTTACAAAACTAAGCAGCAGCCCCCGCAGGGGTCCCGCAGGACCGTCCCCGGCTGCGGCGTCGGGAAGACAGTCTTCGCTCATCCCGCCCGCAGCCACGGAGGGCTGCTGCTGAATGTTAAAAATGGGGGCTGCTGCTGGATACTAAAAACGAGAAACGAAAAACGAGCCAACGAGAAACGAAACGGGTACCATACTTGCATGGAACACTTGGTAATTATTGACGGTCATCATTTAATGTACCGCGCCTACTGGGCCATCCCGCGGACCCTTTCCACGAAGGCAGGGGAGCAGGTGAATACGGTATTCGGCTTTGCCTCGATGATGATCAATATTCTCAAAAAAGAGGAGCCGGATGCGCTGATTATCTGCTTCGATGCCGGCGAGGAGACATTCCGCCATCAGGAGAACGCGACCTATAAGGAAGGCAGGGCTGAGACGCCCGATGATTTCTATATGCAGATCCCGCGGATCAATCAGCTTGTCGCTGCGTTCGGGTTTCCACACGTGAGCAACGTGAAGTACGAGGCGGATGACTTCCTTTGTAGCTACGCTCATGCGGCGGAAAAAGAGGGGATGCGGGTGACGATTGTGACCGGTGACCGCGATGCGTTTCAGCTGGCCACCGATAAGATCCGCGTCGCGATTCCACATAGCGGCTATCAGCAGGCGGAGTATCTGGGACCTGCTGAAATCTTCGCGAAGTATGGTATCCATCCCGATCAGGTTCCGGCCTACAAAGGACTCGTCGGGGACAGCTCGGATAACCTCCCCGGTGTGAAAGGAATCGGACCCAAAACCGCTGCAGAATTGATCCAGAAATACGGAACACTGAAAGAGATCTACGCACATCTCGCTGACATCCGTCCCACGGTGAAAGCGAAGCTGGAAGCGGATGAAAAACAGGCATTTTTCTGTGAACACATGGCGCAGCTGATCTGCGATATTCCGCTCGACCCGACACTGGAAGCGATCGCCCTCAAAAACCTTCCGGTCGACTCCGTTTTTTCCTTCTTTCAGGAGCTGGAATTTACAATGCTTACGCGGCGGCTGAAAGAGATGACGACGATGCCGTACGGACAGAAGATTTTTGCAGCGTCTTCCTTTACCTCAGTGCAGCCCTCCGTGGCTGCGGGGAAGATTCCCGTGTCGCAGCAGAGCCTTTTTTAGGTTGTCATGGTGAGCGGCGACGAACCACGTCCCTTCGTCGAAGCTTACTCCGAGCGAGCCCCTACGTTGCCGCCCCTCGTCTCCGCATCGGGGTGACAACGTAGGGGCCGACGATGATACTAATATGCTTTTTTTCTGAATACATTCCGTGCACAAGCATTTTTTGACTATTTTTTGCTTCGTCGCATTTCACCAGTCAGCCCTGCATGAAGCAAAAATAATTGGGTATTTTTTTTGTTCAGCGATTACTTTCGTGTATACCAAACGTAGTCGTTCGTTACTTGCACGCAGAGAAGTTCGCCGATTAGACTAATCACCGTTATTCGCGCTGACGTCGCTTAGCGTGAAAGTGCTTTCCACATTTCTTTCCTCACACACGTATGCCCAAGGAACGCGTACTCGCCAGTCTGGATATCGGGAGCGCGAAAATCCGGACGGTGGTTGCCGTCGCCGAAGGAGGCCAGGACAAGGCCGTCCCGAACGTTATCGGGGTCGGCATTTCCCCGTCGCTCGGCATCCGCAAAGGGCAGGTGATCGACGTCGAGGAGCTGATCCATAACATCATCTCTTCCTTAGAAGACGCGGAGCGGATGGCGGGTGTGCCGATCAACCACGTCTTCGTCGGCATGAGTGGGTCACACATCGAGGCGTTCGATAGCCGCGGCGTCATCGCTATCTCGGGTGCCGAGATCACAGTGGAAGATGTCGCCCGCGTCCTCGACGCGGCGCAGGCGGTGAGTATTCCCCCGAACCGCAGAATTCTGCACATCGAACCGAAGGCCTACGCCGTCGATGAGCAGCGCGGCATCAAGAACCCCGTTGGCATGACCGGCATCCGGCTGGAGGTGGAGGCGCACATCATCACGGGACATGTTCAGCATGTGAAGAATCTCGAGAAGTGCGTCTCGCAGGCAGGGGTCGACATCGACGCACTCGTTCCTGCGACCATCGCCGCGGCCGAGGCGACCCTCACCCGCAGACAGAAGGAACTCGGCGTCGTCGTCATCGACGTGGGGGCGGGCTGCACGAGCATCGCGGTGTTCGAAGAGGGGACGATCCTCCACTCGGTGGGGCTGCCCATCGGCGGAGAGAGCGTCACCAACGACATTGCCATCGGACTGCGCACATCGGTCGACACCGCAGAAAGAATCAAGATCGAGTTCGGGTCCGTCCTCCCGCAGGAAGTGAGTGAGCGCGAGATGATCGACCTTTCATCGGTCAGCCGCGTTGATACCCAGAATGTCAGCAAGCGCTACATGGCGGAGATCATGCAGGCGCGCTACCTCGAAATTTTCTCCCTCGTGAAGGCGGAACTCCAGAGACTCGGACGCAGCGGGATGCTCCCCGCCGGAGCGGTGCTCACGGGTGCTGCTGTCAAAGCCCCCGGCGTGCTCGACCTTGCGCGCGACGTGCTCGGACTTCCGGTGCAGATGGGCTTCCCCGTCGACATCGGCGGCGTCATCGAGAAGGTCGACGATCCCGCGTACGCCACGGCGCTCGGGACCCTCGTGTGGGGGCTACGCGAAGGCGAGCAGACAACGGGTCTCGGCACGTTCCAGGTGAAGCGCGCCCTTGCACAGGCCGGCACGTGGTTCAAAAGTTTGCTTCCTTAATCATCGGTCCCGTCGGTTCCTTTGGTCCCCTCGGTCCCCTCATTTTCTTCCCCCCGTTCTATGTCCGACACATTCCGTTCTCTCTTCTCCGGCAGTAAGCCCCAGTCTCCAAAGCCAAACGAACCGGAAGAGACCGCTTCCCGTGAAGTGCGTCCGGACGTCATGCCGGGGGCTGTCATCAAAGTGCTCGGTACGGGAGGCGCCGGTGACAATGCCGTCGCCCGGATGGTGCATTCCAAAGTACAGGGCGTTGAGTTCATTGCCGTGAATACGGACATTCAGGCTCTCTACCACAACCCCGCCAATAAGAAGATCACGATCGGCCGCGGTACGACGCGGGGGCTGGGGGCGGGTGCGAATCCGGAGATGGGCAAGCGCGCGGCGGAGGAGAGCACTGAGGAAATCAAGGCGGCCATCGACGGTGCCGACATGCTCTTCATCACGGCGGGGCTCGGGGGCGGGACGGGATCCGGCAGCATGCCGATTATTGCCGAGCTCGCCCGCAGCATGGGGATTCTCACCGTCGCTGTCACGACGAAACCCTTCAGCTTCGAGGGCCTCAAGCGCCGCAAGAACGCCGAGGAGGCGCTCGCGAATCTTAAAGGGAAGGTCGACACTCTCATCACGATTCCGAACGACAAGATTCTCTCGCTCATTGATAAGACCACACCTCTTACCGAGGCGTTCGAGGTGGTCGATGAAGTGCTCCAGCATGCCATCGAAGGCATTTCGGGCCTCATCACGCAGCACGGACTCGTGAACGTCGACTTCGCCGACGTCAAGACCGTCATGCAGGACGGCGGCACCGCTCTCATGGGCATCGGCTACGGCACCGGCGACAGCCGCGCCGCGGAGGCCGCACGCGCCGCCATCGACAGTCCGCTGCTGGAACTCAGTATCAACGGTGCGCAGGGAATTCTCTTCAACATCACCGGCGGCAACGATCTCTCGATGTTCGAAGTCGACGAGGCCGCGCGCATCATCACCGAGACCGCCGCGCCCGAAGCGACGATCATCTTCGGCGCCGTCATCGACGAGAACTACACCGGTCAGGTGAAGTGCACGGTGATCGCCACGGGCTTCGACGCCCCCGAGATCGGCCAGACCGCCGCCTTCCAGACGCCCGCGCAGCGCTACCTTACGAAAGCCCCCGGCCGCAGCGCCACGGAACGAGAGACGTCGACATTCAAAGAAGAGAAAGACGCACTCTCCGCGAAGTCGACGAGCCCGGCTCTTGATGAAGCGGAACTGGAAGTGCCGGCGTTTATGCGTAAACCATTGAGCAAATGACGTTGCTCGTTGGCTCGTTTCTCGTTGCTCGTTATGCAATTTAAAACGTTCGAGGAGATCGCGGCATGGCAGGAAGCCCGATCGCTCGGACGCATTGTGCGTCGCTTGTGTGTACGAGCGATTGCAAAGCATGATTGGACGTGGTCAGATCAGATTTCGCGGGCTGCGCTGTCGATCATGGCGAATATTGCTGAGGGAAATGATGCCACGACAAATCCTGAATTTATTGTTTTTCTTGGCTATGCAAAGCGATCAGCTGCAGAAGTACGTTCACATCTATATTACGGTCTTGATGAAAAGTACGTTACGAAAGAAGAATTTGATGAAGCATCTGAACGTACAAAAAAGATCGGCGCACAACTTGCGAAACTTATGAAGTATTTACAGCAGCATGATGACAATCATCGCATTTCCAAAAATGCGAGCAACGA
>JACRIG010000014.1 GCA_016215715.1 Candidatus Peregrinibacteria bacterium
AAGTTGTCATCCTGAGCCGCGTCGAAGGATCACCATGACACCGTTGGGGTGCTTGCTATACTCGTGCCTATGGAGCAAATTACAATATTCCACAAAATCCGCGATAAGCAAATTCCTGCCGACGTCGTGTACGAAGACGACGAGGTCCTCGCATTCAAAGATATCCATCCGAAAGCGCCAACGCATTTACTATTCATTCCAAAACATTTCGTCGCGTCGGTTGCGGAGCTTACACCCGAAACTGCGCATCTTCCGGGCATGTTGATTCTCAAAGCGCAGAAGTTTGCGGCTCAGCAGGGGATTGCGGGGTACAAGCTGACATTCCACGTCGGCAAAGAAGGCGGACAGGAGGTGCCGTATCTGCATCTGCATTTTTTGGCGGAGCAGGTGCTGGAATAATTCAGGTAGCCGTGACGTCAGGAGCGTTCCTTGCGTATTCTTCAAGATACTTGATGAGATCCGGATCTCTACGAATGACTCTGAAAGCATCCTGCACTCCATCAGAACAATAATGGAGGCCGGGCGTGCAGGCGATTTCTACAAGATAGCGCGGATCGACTCCTGCTCTTGTTGCACGTTCGACCAATTCGTCATCCGGATCGGGCAATAAACGTTCGTACATAGATGCGATGCTACCACTGTATCGAAATGTCAGGAATGAAGAAGTACATCTAATTTCCCCCCATCCAATTCAGCAAACCCATGGATGCACTCATCCGCCATGCTCAGATCCTGCCTGTCATTGAAACCGTTTCGCATCCCGATGCAGTACATGCCCGCAGCCTTCGCCGACAGCGCTCCGTTGTGGGAATCCTCGATCGCGATGCATTCTTTTGGATCGATGCCGAGCATTTTTGCAGCGCGCAGGTACAGAGTCGGTGCGGGTTTTCCTTCCCCCGGCATCAGATCATCTCCCGTCGCGCGGAGCGGAAAGTAGTCGCCCATACCGAGTCGGTCAAACGCCATGTCGAGCCATGCACGCTTTGATGAGGACGCGAGGCCGATGGGGATGTTCCGTTTTGTAAGCTCCCTCAGGAGTCGCTCAAGACCCGGCAAAAATGAGGTCTTCTCGCCGTAGATGATCTTCGTGAGATTCTCCACCGCCTTTGCAAATTCTTCCCACGAAAATCCGATTTTGTATGCTTTACTGAGATACGCGTAGTTATCCTGCAGATCCGCTCCTGTGAGGTGCTTCGCGTTGTCGCCCTTTCGCCAGTCCGAAATTTTCGTTGAGCAGAGATCCTCCATCAGCGGTTCCCACCATCGCTCGCTGTCCACGATGACGCCGTCGAAATCAAAAATAATTGCACGGTAGTGCATATCGTTATTGTAGAGACGTGCGGGTCGCACGTCTCTACAGGACGATCGAATTTAAGCTGTATACCCAGCCTTCTCCGCCTCCTCCGCGGTCGCGAAGGTGACGCGGTTCTCTTCTTTAATCTTCTGTCCGGCTGCGGAATCTGCCGGGTAATATTTCTTGCCGGTCTTCGAGGCGACAAATCCACCCGTACCCGTTGCTTTGACCTCGGTCCCTTTGGTCCCCTCGGTCCCATTGGCCCCTTCCGTTGCTTTCGCCTTCTCTTCCTCCTGCTCCCGCTTAATCCGTTCCATCGTCTCGCGGTCAATCGGCAGCAGTGCTTTAATCGAGAGGCCGATGCGTCGCTCGTCGACATCGATATTGATGACCTGTGCGTCGACTTTCTGACCGATCGTCAGGGCCTGTGCGGGGTCGGTGACTTTCGTGTGCGCGATTTCGGAGAGATGGACGAGACCGTTGATGTCTTTCTCCAATTTGAGGAACGCGCCATAGTCGGCGAAGCGGACGACGGAGCCGCTTACTTTTTTACCGACGGGGTAGCGCTCGGCCACCTCCTCCCACGGATCCTTTGTGAGCTGCTTGATACTCAGACTCAGCTTGTCGCCGTCGACACCGATGACTTTCACTTTCACGCGGTCGCCCATTTCCGCGTACTCCGACGGGTTCTTCACGTGGCCCCACGCAATTTCGGAGATGTGGACGAGACCCTCCAGTCCCTCGAAAGTGACGAAGAAGAGATTACCG
>JACRIG010000017.1 GCA_016215715.1 Candidatus Peregrinibacteria bacterium
GACCGTAGCGTGCGATCGCTGCAGAAAAACGTTCCGCTGCCTGCTCCGCGGAGAGCAGATTTTTTTCGGGAACAGGCAGGTCGCAGGCCGCGCGTGAGCGCAACTGCGAAGCGGCGGCAGTGACGAGCACCGCGGTCGGCATGCCGAAGAGACTCCCGCTCACTTCCGTGAAGCGCCGGGCATCGCCGCGCGACCGGAGGAGTGTGATGCGCAGCAGCAATTCACGGCGTTTTTTTCTGAGCAGCAGCCCAAGCGGCGTGTCGTCGGGTTCCAGAGCAGTCAGACGTGCTTCGAGATCGTCGACATCATCCGGCAGCGGCGTGTACCGGAAAACCGGATTGTAGGAAACGTCCTGTTCGAGAATGATCCGCTCCTCAGCGAGGTTAACCGGCTTCAGTTCCCTGATCAGCATCAGATCGTGATCCGCATCGGCAAGGAAACGATCGATGGCGCGCAGATCCTCGCGAACCCGCGGACGGACGGAGGCGGCAGGAGCCGTTTTGCCGGGATCAATCAGAAATCCCTGCAGATCTCTGCGTCCGATGATCGCGCGGACGGATGAGTCGGGCGGTTCGGCGCTGCGGATAATCGTCTGAATCTTGCGTCCGCCGAGGGTGAATTTGACGCGGAAGGTCCCGTCTTCGGCGGGCGCGAGCATCCCCTGCTCCGACAGTTCGCGGACGAGGCGGGGTGAGAAGATAGTCCGCTCCTCTTTCGTCGAGAGAAGCGCCGGCACCTCGGCGTTCGCGCCGTCACCCGAGAGAATAATGGTCTCGCGCAGCCCCAGCACCGGACGCTCCGGTGACGGAGGCGCGGCACTGCGCTCGCGCGCTTTCTGCCCGAAGAGTTCCTGCGCGATCCGCACACCCTTCTCGGGCGTCCCGACCTTCAGTCCTTCCACCCGTTCCAGTCGTGCCCGCAATGGCGCGAGATTTGCGACCTGCACCATCAAACCGGCACGCGCATTGACTTCAAGAAGCACCGGACCCTGCTCGGCGTCGAGAGTGAGATCAACCGCGATGTACCCGATGTTCGTGAGCGACTGGATGCGTGACGCGATGAGGAGGAGTTCGTCCCAGCGCGGGATGGGGAAACCGGACGGCGAAATGCCGTGCGGGAGTTGTTTGATCCGGCGATTATATTGCGTCGCGTACGTCGTCGTGCCTTTGGCGATGTCGATGCCGATGCCGAGCCCCCCGAGATGCACATTCGCCTTGCCGCCGCTCTCGGCCGTCGGCACACGGAGCATCGCCATGACGGGAACGAGATTGAAGACAACGATGCGGACGTCCGGCAGTCCCGCCGGGCGCAGCGGTGCGAGGGCCTCATCCGCTCTGAGCAGCCGCTCAAAGAACGCGGTGTCGTTGCGCCCGTTGACGGCGAATTTTCCGTCGAGAATATCCTCAATGTGCTCGCGCAGCGTCTGATCACTCACCGGCGTTTTCCCCTGCACGAGAAACTCCCCTTTCTTACGTCCGCTCAGGACAATGATCCCCTCTCCTCCCGATCCGAAGTTGGGCTTGAGAACACACTCCTCCGGCAGTGAGGAAAAATCGAACGACTGGAGCTCAGCACGCGACCCGATACGCGCGAAAATTTTGGCAACCGGAATCCCGCGCGCGGAGAGGAACGCCTTCGTCTTCATTTTGTCGTCGGCAAAGGCAACGGCCTTCCGCGGGTTCCACGGCTTGATGTAGAGCAAATTGCGCGCGTTGAGACCGAGGACGCCGCCGGAGGAGAGGAAGGGGAACATCAAAACTATCATACTCCTTTTTGTTCCCTCTCCCCGGGGGAGAGGGCTAGGGAGAGGGGGCGCGGTTCATTAGCTGTCGAAAGGAGCAATCATTGCTAGCCTGGCAAATCCCCCTCCGACGCCCACTCCCCTCATCCCAACCTTCTCCCAATGGGAGAAGGGGAACATTATTCTTCTTCCTGAAGATGCCGGAACACCTCCTGAAATCTAAAGTACTCAACCAATCGTAATCCGGAATAGCGCCCGAGCACTGCATTGATGACGAGGGTGAGGAGAATCAGCTCCGGGTACGCGAGCAGGATCGACTGGAACGCGCCCCACTGGACAATGAAGACGCAGAGGAGCGCGACGGCGATCGTTTCGCTGATACCAAGGATCGCGGCGTTCCATCCTTCCTCGGTTTTCAGGTTAAGGAAACTCTCGGCAAGCGTCGACATCACGAGCAGGATGAAGACCGTCTCGCGTGTTACGGAGACACCGAAGAAAGCGCTGGTCCCGAGAAGGAGAAGGAGCGTGATACTGACGACCGTGAGAATGATGGCGACTTTCGGAATGTAGAGCAATCGCCAGCGTTTCATGAGCGCGCGCGTCGCGTAGCCGGTGAGGATGATGAAGAAGAGGAAGAGCACGCCGAGTCCCCACCCGAGGGCAAGAAAGCTGAGGGCGATGATGGAGGGCGTGTACAGGCCAAACGTCGTGATGCCGACGACCTGCTTGAAGAAAGCGAGGATGGTCGCGATGATCGGGAGGACGAGGAGCAAAATCACCGTCGACGTCGGCACGCCTTTCGCGATCATACCGTTCACGATGTAGGTGAGGACGTTCCACGGTCGCAGCCCCGCGGTCGTCGAGTCGACCCGCTGCACTTCGATGTCGCGCTGACTGAGGAGTGTCAGGAATGCCTCTGTCGACTGCGATTCAATGAGCGGCGCGATGGCCTCCGTGTGCGTCACGAGAATCCGCTGCGGCTGGAGTACGGCGTACGGGCCGCGGGCCGCGCGCGCGACGGTCGACACTCCCTGATCGGTAATGAGCACGATGGTCTGATTCTTAATGCCTGCGGTCAGCTCCGCGCTCCCCTGCGCCGCGCGCAGAAGGGCCTGCAGTCCGGTGATCCCGTCCGTCCAGACGACGAGCGCATTGGCACCCGCAAGCGTATCACTGTTCTGTGCGAGGAGAGTGACGAGCACATCCTCGTTGCCCGCGGGAGTGGCTGACGGCTGGGGCTGGAGCACGCGGAGATAGACTTTCGCTTCGTCAGCGGCCTGTTTGTGCGCGGCGATTTTGTCTTCGGGAACGGAAGGGTCCGCAAGCAGCACAATCTTGCGGCTGAAGGCGATGATGGGATGCAGCGCCTCCGAGGAGACCGTTTTCCCGCCAATCACCGCCGTCACGACGAGACGAAAACTGATAGCCCCCGGCCGCTCGGGCGTGTAGACCGCCTGCACCGTCCTGCTCACCGGCAGGCGACTGTTCCCGATGAACCACTCGTACGTCACCTTTTCTCCCGTCGTCTTGCTGCTCTCCGCGTCCAGCACGATGGTCCGTCCCACTGCAACGTCGCTGGGACCCGTAATAATTGCCTGCAAAGTATCGGCAGAAGGAGAGGAGGATTGGGAAAAGGCGGACTGTGAGAGGAAAAAAGTACAGAGGAGAAAACTATAAATTACAAACTTCGTTGCTCGTTTCTCGTTGATCCGTTTCTCGAACGTACAAGCAAGCAACGAGCAACGAGCCAACGAGCCAACGAGTGGGCCGCTGTTTGATCTAAATCTGTTCATGCTGCGGACACTATACTCCGATCTCTCCGCCGGCGCCGCGCTCCCGCCGGTCCCCCGACGTGCATTTCCTTATACCGGTCGATCTGCGGTTCCAGTTTTTCGATGCAGCGGTCGAGCGCCTCGAGAGCGGTGTCTTTTCTGGACTCCGCGCGCAATACTTTTTTTGGAAGGCTGACCTGAACGGTCATCAGAATGGCGTCACGTTCCTTCTTGGTGTCCCGCCTCTCGGCATCGACGCGAATGAGTGACCCTTCATTTTTCACATGCCTGCAGTAGCTCGCGAGCTTCCCGATTTTCCGCGCAAAAACGAGCAATTCCCTGTCCGAGTACTTCAGTCCCTTCTCGAAGTGGAGGATGTGCATGGGGGTGGGGAAAGACGGGCGGAATATAGCAGAATGTGATCCGAACGTCGCCCGTTTGTTCATTTTTTCTTTGTGCTTTTCTCTTGCAAAAATCATAGGGGGGCATACAATCAATCACCTTATCCAAATACCGCTCTGCCGGGCGCACGGGTGATCCGAAGTTCCCCCTCTCCCCATGAGCACGCCGCAGAAACTTTATTGTTATGTTGATGAGACAGGACAAGATACTGCCGGTGAGTTCTTTCTTGTTTCGATTGTGATTCTTGATGACAAGCGCGAAGCATTGAAAGAATGGTTGCAGAAATTGGAGAAAGAGAGCGGGAAGGGACAGAAGAAATGGACAAAGGCCACACGCAGACAGAGGAAGGCTTATATGGAACAGATCGTTGCCGATGAGAGATTCTCAGAACTGATCTACTACTCGCACTACACCAATTCCCGTTCGTATGTTGACCTCACAATTCTCTCCACTGCCAAAGCAATTCTTGAAAAGGCAAAGGAACCATACGATATAAAAGTGTACGTTGATGGGTTGCAGAAGAATGAGCGACGAGCATTTACGGCAGGGCTACGCAGACTGCATGTCCGTGTGGATTTCGTGCGTGGCCTTACTGATGAGGCTGATGAATTCATTCGTCTGTGCGACGCCATCGCAGGGTTTCTTCGTGACAGCCTGGAAAGCGATCCGGACATGGAAAAATTGCATCATCGTGCGATGACCAACCACATCATCAAAAAGTGCTGACATAATCAATCTAGGCCACCCGATAAACGAATGGCCACCAACCCGAAAGGGAAGTATTCGATTGACTCTGTGTATATATAGTATCAACGGAGAGGGCCATTGTAAAGCAATCTGAGGTGTTTTTTAACGCATAGCCCGCAACCGCCAACCCGTAACGGGCATTGCTCACAATGTGCCTTTCTGCTACAATGAGGAGATTTCTTTCCTTCATTCTTATGGTTCCAGAGATCCACCGGAAACATGTTATTGATGAGAGTATCAAGAAGCAGATCGAAGATAATGAAAAAGAGATTGCCGATGAGACCCAGCGCAACGCCGTGAAACAGGAGGTGAAAAAGGGTGTTCAGGATCGAGCGGGCAACCGGCTTGCGGACCTGCGTTCTGGATTGAATGTGCAGGATGCAAATGCGGCAGGAAAACTGGATGAATTCGGCGGAAAAGTTGAGGAATCGAGAGCGTTCATCGAAAGTAAAGAAAAGAATATCGTGGCGCAGGGCGTCAGCGCCGCCGAAATCAAGAGCACGATGGATGCGCTTGCCGCAGTCAGAAAGAACGCGACTGATGCGGCCACGGAAGCCAGAGCGGAGCGGACAAGGCAGCTCGCAGTCCAGCCGGGTACGAATAACCAAAATCCCATCAGTCAATTGACAAATCTGACGGATGAAAACAATCCACGGTCTCTACAGTCAAGAATTATGCAGAGGCTCAACAGCATGGGAGGCGGCGCTTCGGCGACATTCTTTTCGGCAATGAACACGCTCATCGTCAGTCTCAACTTAAAGCGCGACGGCTTTCTGACAGGATGGCTTGTGAAGTGGGTAGAGAAACACCACACGCCGCATGCAATACATCAGGCCATGAAAGATAAACTGCCCGCACATCTGAAAGCGAGAGTCCAGACCGATCCGACGGATGCAGCGAGTATCCGACAATTGCGCCTGAAGTACGATGAACTCAAAACCAGAAACGAAAACAACTTCAATGTACGCATCCCCGACTTCATGAGTTACGTAACAGATTGTACGGACCAACTTGAGAGACGGGGGAACGTGCCTCTCAGGATTACGGTCAGCTCGCTGCTGCCCGACGGACGTATCCTGTCGCGGGAGGAGGAAGCGAATAAAGCGGCAGCTGTGAAAAAAGAAGAGCAAGCCAAGGCACTTGAAACCACAATAAATGTTGCAGAATACAGGGAGCAATTGCAGCGGCGCTACGGAGTAGCCATTGCGGCAGCTTTGAGATCAATGCGTTCAGCTGGTCCGGAAATCGTAACAGCAGGTAAAACTTCGGCGGAAATCGGGAGTAATATTATCAGATGGTGGACGGGCAAATCGCAGGCGCACAACTCTACCGGTAACAATCTGTACATCTGGCGCGGTGGACTGCGTGAATATGATACCGACGCCAATTGGCTTGTGTTTGTGCATGACGATGAAGTGATTCCAGGTCTTGAAAATCAACTCGGATCCGACCTACACGCTGCAGCTACAACCCTTAAAAACATCACCACGAACGCCGTTATGAATCGAACAGACATCTGCAGTCGTGCAAAGGATAGTCTCCGGCAAATTGCCGCTTCTCTGGAAAGAGCAATGATCCCCCTCGATGCTGACTGGGCACATCAGAACGTCGGTGGCGCTGCGGCGAAGAAAACTGCTGAAGATGCTGCTGCCGGTGCAAAGAAGACAAACGAAGATGCTGCGTCAGCAAAGAAAGAAGCCGTCGCAAAAAATGGTGCAAACCCGACGCCTCCGTCAGGAGCGCCGCAGAATGGTTAATACCTCACACCCACATCCATGCCCGCAACCACGTTTGACATCGCGCAGGAACTTCCGCACATCACCGCGGAGCTTCCGTCGGATAGCGCACAGACCGCAGACCGCGCACTGGTGCTCTTCAATGAAGCGCGCGCGCTGCATGAGCGCAGCATCCTGAGGTACACGGGTTTCACGATTCTCCTGATTGCCGTGACGTGGCTCAATCAGCAATTTCTGGGCAAGTGGGCGTTCGTGGAATCGATAAACGGAAAAGTCAGTCACGGTCAGTGGCTGGCGATGCTCGTCTACGGACAATTCGCGGAGCTCTTCACAAACCTTTTCGGTGAAATCGCCGAACGCACGTGTGAAAAGCGAAAAGAGAAAATCCCGACAAATCCCGCGGCCGCATTCCCTTTTTCCGCTCCAGCACTGAAACACTTGTCGCTCCTCTGGTTCCCGATAACACTCATGATCGGCGGACAGACGGAGACCATCGAATTCATCGCCGAGGGAAATGAAGTCCATGTCCGCTGGGCGGATCATGAAGCGTGTCTGTGGCTTGTCGAGGCTGAGGACGCGAATCTCATCATGGAAACGAACGTCAGTACGCTCGCTACTGATGTCATAAAACGAAGCGGGTGCATCGAGGTCTACGCGGGATACAAAAGCAGCCATGTGAGCGAACAGAGCCTGAGCACGATTCTCGAGGAACTGCAGCTCGGCGGGCGCGATATCCTCAGCAATAATATCGAATCGACTTCCCTCTCCACGAACGCGGGCCACACGATCCGCTTCGAACTTATTGCGTAAATATCATGAGCATCTTTTCCCGTTTCCTGCCGGCCGCTCCGAACAATAACAATCCGCCCGCGAACAACGACCCGGAGTCGGTGGAAAAAATGCGCAAGAGCGTGCGGACTCTCAATCAGCAGCAGCTGGCAAAACTTCTGAATCAATTCGAACGGAACCGCAGGCAACTCTCAACTGAGCAATTGCAGATCATCGAAGATCACCTGAATGATCTGCGCGGCCGCTCGCAGGATGCGGCGCATCAGCAGTTGATCTCACTGTGTGATGCCCGTCTGAAAATTCTGCAGGAACGCATGGCAAATGGCACCGCATCGCCGCATCCCGAAGGCGACGGAGGTCCGGGACGCAATAGCGGGGTCGGCGTAGGCGCCATGATCGGAGCCGGAGTCGGCGCCAGTATTCTGGCGTGGCTTGGCTTCAACGTGCATCGGCGCGGACTTTTCGGCGGAACAGCCGCAACGGCGCGCAGCGGATGGCGAGGGCTCTTCGGACTCACCAGTCTCACGACACGCACGGGCGTCAACACGCTCGGCTTCGCATTCAACAATCCGATCCTCGCGGCAATGGGAATCGGCGTGGGCGCCGGCGTTACCAAAAACATCGTCGACTACATGCAGCAAAACCGAAATTCGCTCATTCAGGAAATCGAAGGAATCGCGCGCGAGCGGGGTATAGAGCCGGAGCGCGTCGCGCAGGATATCGGTCACCGCATCGGCGATTACATCCGCTCCGCAGGCTCTTCGACTGTCGACACATTCGTCAAAGGAGTCGTCTGGGTCTGCCGCGGGACCATTAATCCGGAAACCGGCGCCATCACACTGCCACACGCAACTCTCACCCCGCCTTTCTTCACCGCGTACAAAGCAGGAATGCGCAGCCGCGCCTCCGGCGGCGCCGTTGTGCGCTATCTTGAAGGATTCAGACTGAATCCATTCCAGTCGACGGAAAAAGTGGCCGCAGGCATGGCAGACGCCATCGGCCATCAGAGTCTCGATCGCATTGATCAGATCAAAGCTGTAAACATCGAGATAGAGAAAATTCGTAAAACCGACCCCGTACGCGCTGCCAAGCTGGAGAAAGAATTTGCCAAAGCCCTCAATGTCACCGTCGGTAGCAGTGACATGAACAAGATCGTCTCGGACGCCACTAATTTCGATATCAAAAACAGGACGACCTATACGAATCATCAGGAACTGATTCACAAAAAAATTCTCGAATGCGAAGAGGCCATCCGCACTGGGAAGGGCATACCCAACGGACAATCCGTGGAAGAGTTCAAGACTGCGAGCAGGAAAGAAATCGATAAATTGGTCAAAGCGCAGCACAGCGATCTAGCGGCCAAAAAAATAGACCTCGGTCAGCAGTACGTTGATGGCATGAACACGCGCACGAAAGCCCGCATGGATAAACAGGGCGGCGGCTACATCGACGGAACGCGGCGCGCGATGGAAAACGCGGGCTATAAGTTTACGCAGATTCCCGGCGGTAAGTGGATTTTGAGAGGCGCAGTCGGTTACTCGATGATGCCGCTCGCCATGGAAGCCGCTTCCGCAACGATGAACACCCTCGAAGGCAATGTGAAGGAGAAGAGGCTGAAGGAAAAAAAGGATGCGGGTCACACCCTCAGTGAAAACGAAGAGAAGGAACTTCACCGGCTTGAGAATCAGTGGAAAGCGGTCGGATGGGACATCGCACAGGTGGGAGGCGGATTTATTCCGGGCATCGGCGAGTTCATTGATTTCAAAGGAGCAATAACGGGCAAAGACCTGAACGACCGCGATCTGGACACCATGAGCCGTGTCACGATGGGGGTTATGGGCGGACTCGGCACGGCATCACTCGCCCTCGCGCCCTTTACGGGAGGGGTGTCGGTCCTCGGGTTCCGCGTCATCCGCGGCGCAAGCGCCGCCGGAAAAGGCCTGAAAGCGGCAAAGAATCTTGAAAAAAGCAATCAAACCATCGACGCCAGCACCAAGGCCATCGACGCTGCGAAAAAAATGGCAACAGTCACGAGAGCGCAGAAAGCAGCGATGACGGGACGCAATGCGCTCCAAATGGCACGCAACGGCATGCAGATCTACACCTATGGCATGCTCGGCTACTCCCTCACCTGCGGCGCCGTCGACTTCGTGCAGCACAACAGGATCGGTGAGATCAAGGAACGCGCGGCAGGATTTGTCGAACACCTCGGCGACCATGCTACAGAGCACATCCCCGGATATCGTCCCGTCCCGAATCAGGCACCGAGCGAAAGTTCAGAACGCCCCGCGATCTAAACGAAGCATGTGTACCGATTAACTGGTTAACCGGTACATCGACTCGACTGTATTAAGGCGCGATCTTTGCAGATTCTGCTATACTTTTCCCATGTCCCATCTCCTCCGCACCTACCTCTTCCTCATCCCGGTCGTCGTGATGTTCTTAAGCGAATGCACGAAAGCAATCACGGAAGGAATACGGCTCCGCACCTGGCACGCGGGCATCTTCAAGCCGGGCGGGATGCCCAGCAGTCACTCCGCGTTCGTGACGTCGCTGCTCATTATCCTGCGCGACAAAGCCGGCGCCGACTCGACGCAGTTCGCCATCGCCTTCGTCTTCGCGTGCATCGTCTGGTACGACGCCATCGTCGTGCGGCATGAGGTGGGGATGCAGGCGCAGATTTTGAATCGCCTGCAGCACTGGCGCCACTTCACCGAACGCGTCGGGCATTCATTCATGGAAGTTATCTGCGGGATCGGGTTTGGGGCGGTGGTGACGTTTGGGGGGATAGCCATTTCGAGGATGTGATTCTCGCCCCTCTCCCTAACCCTCTCCCGCGGGGAGAGGGAAATTATAGGTGCCACACATGGAATTTCGACTCCTCTTTCAGAAACTTTTTTAATCCTCCGGTGAAGACGGAGCGGAACAGCCGCACGATGGTGTCGGCGATGACAGGCAGCTCCAGATAATCAATGACCAGCGCCACCCATGCGAGCCAGTAGGGCAGAATGACCGTCTGATGGGTGGGAATGCCCATGAGCTGACTGAGGATGAACTCGTCGGTAATCCAGAAGAGGTGCAGCCACTGGGAATTGAGCATCGCGATGAACAGCACGTACTTCCAGCGGAAGCCTTTGCGCAGTTCGTAGAGATAGAGCACCGTCGTCGAGATGAGCGCGGGGATTTCGCTATAGTCGACGAGAATGATGACGTACTGCCAGAAGGGCGTCGGTGTGAAATAACTCTCTCCGAAGAGCTTCATCGCCACCACGTGGGTCGTGAGCCAGTAGAGGTGAACGAGCTGCAGCGTAAAGAGCGCCGTCGTGAGCGCGAGGTTCACAACGTAATGGCGCTGGTACCACCCCCAGAAGCGTTCGAGGACCATGGAGGGAGTGTAGCGGATTTGTCCTGCAGGACCTATACTTGCCCCATGTTGCTTTCCCGCCTCTTCAGCAAAACTTCGAAAGAATCGGCATCCGATGACAGGAGTAAAAATGCTGATCTGCTCACGCGGGCCGGATTCATAAGCAAGACAATGGCCGGCGTCTATTCGTATCTGCCGCTCGGCGCACGGGTCCTCTGGAAGATTGAAAAAATGCTGCGGGAAGAAATGGATAAAATCGGCGCCGAAGTTTTTTTGCCATCCCTTTCACCAACCGCAAACTGGGAAAAGACCGGCAGACTCGAAACAGTCGGCATTCTTTTTCAGGCTTCGGGTGCCAATGCCGTCTCTGTGCATACCAACGATGCACGTTACATTCTCAATTCGACGCATGAGGAAATAATCACACCGCTCGTGCAGCAGTTCGTAAAAAGCTACAAGGATTTGCCGTGTGCTGCGTACCAAATTCAGACGAAGTTCCGCAATGAACCGCGTGCGAAATCAGGATTGCTCCGCGGCCGCGAATTTCGCATGAAGGATTTGTATAGTTTCCATGCATCCGAAGAAGACATGATGGATTACTTCCTGAAGAAAGCGATACCTGCTTATACGACTTTCTTTAAACGAATCGGTCTCGGCGACCGGACGGTGATCGCCCTTGCTTCGGGCGGTGACTTTAGCAAAGAACCGTCGCGTGAATTCCAGACAAAATGTGAGAGTGGCGAAGACCACGTCTTCCATGCCTCCGGCAGTGACATCTTCTATAACCGCGAACTGACGCCCTGTCATGCTCCTGCTTGGGGCAACCCGAAGGAAGAAATGCGGCCACGCGAAGATGTTGTCGGCAAGGGCATCATCGGCGTCGAGGGACTTGCAAAGTTTTTGAAGATCGAAGTAGAACGCACAACAAAGACAATTTTATTTGAGACAGCCAAAGGTGATGTGGTAGCAGCGGCTGTGAGAGGGGGATACGACATTGATGAGCACAAGTTAAGGCAAATTCTCGGCACTGACTTCTCGCTCGCAACACCCGAAACTGTGAAGCGCGTTACAAAGGCGGAGGTCGGTTACGCAGGCCCTCTCGGACTTCCGAAAAATGTGCGTGTGATTTGGGATGATTCTACGCAGGGCAGGCGCAACTTCGAATGTGGTGCGAACAAAACTGATTATCATTCGATCAACGTAAACTTCGGACGTGATCTGCCGGAACCGAGTGAGTTTGTAGACATCAAAGTTGCACGCGAAGGAGATCTGGATCCAAAAACAGGCAAAGTGTACGAAGTCTTTAAAACGGCAGAAGTTGGCAATGTGTTCACGCTCTTCCGGAAATTTTCGGATGCCTTCGGCTTCACCTTTAAAGATAAGGACGGTAAAGAAAAACCTGTGTACATGGGTTGCTACGGACTAGGAACAACCCGCGTGATGGGCGTACTTGCTGAAATCTATAACGACGAGCACGGTCTTTGTTTGCCCGAGCAGGTAGCCCCCGCACGTGTCCATATTGTTGCCATTGCGAAGCAAAAAGAGGAGGAAGCATTCACGGTCGCTCAAAAATTGTACGACGATCTGACGGCGGCAGGAGTCGAATGTCTGTTCGATGACCGTCTGGAAGCTTCTGTCGGATCCCGCCTTGCGGATGCGGACCTCATCGGTGTTCCGTGGCGGGTTATCGTTTCACCAAAGACTCTTGAGAAGAAAAATATAGAGGTGAAGCGTCGCATCATGAAAGAAGCAGAGATGGTGTCGATAAAGGATTTTCTGAAAATGCTGGAAATTTAATACTCAGAACACATTTTCCTCTTTTTCCTAGTATTCCCCCTCTCTCTTCGCGAGTACTCTGCCTCCACTATGAAACGCATCCACCTGTTTCTCATTCCGCTTTTCGTGTTGATTCTGCTTGCCGGGTGCACGCCACAGGGCGGTACGAAGGCGGGAACAGGATCGGGTGCAGCGAAATCGGCGGCCGCATCCAGCAAGCCCGTCGAAACACTTTCGCAAATTGAGGAGAAGGCGACGAAGGGTGATCCGGAGGCGCAGTTCAACCTCGGGATGATCTACCTCGAAGGATCAAACGTGGCAAAAGATCCGGCGAAGGGACGCATGTGGCTGGAGAGGGCGGCACAGAGCGGCTACGCGAAGGCGCAGTTCAACCTCGGCGTCATGTACTATCAGGGCGGTGACGGCGTCGTGCAGAATCTCACGAAGGCACGGGCATGGTTTCTGGAGGCCGACAAGAGCGGCGACGTCCTCGCGCAGTTCAACCTCGGCGTGATGTTCTACCGCGGCGAGGGAGGCCCGAAGAGCTTCCCGAAAGCGATCGCCTACTTTAAAAAGGCGGCGGCACAGGGATACGCGGAGGCCGGCTACAACCTCGGCGTGATGTACGCGAAGGGCGAGGGTATCGAACGCAACACCGTCGAGGCGATCGCGTGGTTTGAAATCGCTGCGGCTCAGGGCAATACAAAATCCGACGGCGTCGCCAAGGGGCTGCTGGCGAAGCTGACCCCCGAAGAGCAGAAGCAGGCGAAGGCGCGGACGGTGGAGCTGGCGAAAGAGGTAGAGGCGTTGGCGCATCCGGCGAACTAAAGAAGTCGACGAAGACGAAGAAGTCGAGGAGTACGAAGATGCACGGATAATTCATCGTTTTCATCGTCTTCTTCGATTTCCTCGTCTTCCCTACACTCGCTCCGGCACCTCCACCACCCTCGCCTCATGTCCCGTCGCCGCGAGAAATTTCCCGAGTCCCTCATGTGAAATGACAACGGTCGCCGTATTCACGAGCGGATGACACGCAATGTACGGAGCATTCCATGCTGTGGCGTCGATGATTACTTCGACTGCGTGAGCAGCATCATTCACAAGACCGAGCAGCGTCACCGACCCCGGTGTTACTCCAAGATGCTGAAGCAGGTATTCCGGCGATCCGAAACTGAGTTTCTGCACCCCGATGATTTTTTTCAGTTCCTTAAGATCCACGTTCTTGCTGTGACCGACGACCACCAGAAAAAATCGCTTCGCCTTCTCGTCGCGGAGAAACAAATTCTTCGTATGAAAGCCGGGAATCGGCGGCAGCTTCTCCGATTCTTCACACGTGAAGACCGCGGGGTGGTCGAACCGCTGAAACGCGATGCCGTTACGGATAAGAAAAGCCTCGATGTCCATGCGGCAGCAGTCTATCATGCTTCTCCGATGGCAGACTCCCCTACCCTCGTTCTCAAGCCCGGCCGCGACGCGCATATTCTGAACCATCACCACGCCATTTTTCAGACAGCGGTCGGGGCATTTCCGGAGTGTGAGGACGGATCGATCGTGCGGGTCGTCAGCAGCGCGAAGGAATTTCTCTGCTACGCGACACTGAATCGCAGTGCCTACATCTGCGGCCGCGCGATTTCGTTTGAAGACGCAGACCCGATGCTGACTCTGAAAAAAAACATTGAGCGGTCTATCGGCATTCGCCGGACATTTTTTGGACAGGAAGACACAACGACGTATCGATTAATCAATGCGGAGGGTGACGGCATCCCGGGGCTTGTTGTGGATCGCTACGCGGACATTATTGTGATCCAGTGTACGACTCTCGGAATGGATAAGCTTCGGGAGTGGATAGCAGATCTGCTGATGGAGCTGTGTACTCCGAAAGCAATCTTTGAAAAATCGACCGGACAGGCGCGGAGTAAAGAAGGACTTCAGCCGCGCGAAGCGTGGCTGCGCGGGAAAGCGGATGAAGAGGTCGTCGTGGAGGAACGCGGGCTGGAGTACAAAATAAAATTAACGGGGAGTCATAAGACAGGACTCTTCCTTGATCAGCGTGAGATGCGTTCTCTGGTACGAAGCTCGGCGAAAGGCCGTACGGTGCTCGATTGCTGCAGCTACGTTGCAGGCTTCTCGCTCTCGGCACTCGCGGGAGGCGCAGTCCACGCGGACGCAGTTGATTACGACGCGGCAGCATTAAATCAGGCGAAGGAAAATATGGCACTGAACGAAATCGATCCTGCAAAGTTTGCAACGTTCGCGCAGGATGTCTTCCTCTTCCTCCGCAATCGCCCCCTGCCCCGCACCTACGACTTCATCATCCTCGATCCGCCCGCATTCGCGAAGCGCAGCAGTGATCTCGAACAGGCTAAAAAGGCGTACACGGATTTAAACCGTCTCGCGATGCAGGTACTCCCGCCGGGAAGCTTACTGCTGACATGCTCCTGCAGTTTTCAGGTCGACGCCGGGCTCTTCCAGACGATCGTCTTCCACGCCGCGCGCCAGGCGAAGAGGAATGTGAGGATCTTGCAGCGTCATCGTCATGCGTTTGATCATCCGATTAATTTGTTTCATCCGGAGGTGGATTATCTTAAAAGTCTTCTGTTATGGATTGAATAAAAAAAACACCTCCTTATTCTCCCCTCTCCCCGCGCTCGTTCTCCTTCTCCCATTGGGAGAAGGTTGGGATGAGGGGAGTGGGCGTCGGAGGGAAGTTTGTGCCACGCAAGCACCACTTCATCGTTCTTGCGGCATCTGCCGAGCCGTGGCCCCTCTCCCTAACCCTCTCCCTCGGGGAGAGGGAACACGAATCGCGGAGAAGAGGTTACTTTTTCAGTAAATCCCGTATCTCCCTCAGCAACTTCACCTCCTCCGGCGGCGCAGCCGGTGCATCAGCCTCCGGATGCTTCTTCTTGAAGCGCTGGATCTGCTGAATTACGATAAAGATGGAAAAGGCAACAATCAGGAAATCGATGATCGCCTGAATAAATTTCCCGTAGCTGATCGACGCATCGCCGACGTGGAGCGCGAGTCCTGTGAAATCGATACTGCCGAGGACGATGCCGAACGCCGGCATGATGATGTCGCTGACAAGCGAACTGACGATCTTCCCGAACGCTCCGCCAATGATGACACCCACCGCGAGGTCAATCACGTTACCGCGCATCGCGAAGGCTTTGAATTCTTTGAGCATGGAAAGGTGGGAAAGAAACCCTACAATGATACACCGGCGATCAACCCCTCTTTCCGCTCCCTGCTCCATGTCTTAATCAGTGCTTCGCGTTTCCGCGCTTCGGAAAGCGTACTGAATTCCTCATGATAGATAATTATCACCGGCCGGCGGGAGCGCGTGTACTTCGCTCCCCTACCGTCATTATGCCTCGCTTCGCGCGCGGCGAGATCGACGCACGTCCCCGCGTAGAGCGAACCATCCGAGCAGCGTGCTATATAGAAGAAGTGCGGCACGGGAAAAGTATAGCTTGCATGTGATTCATCAAAAGGGAACAATGAATCCACCCCGCATGCGCCGATTCCCCGCATCCCTCTGGTTTGCTTTCCTCATATGCCTCGTGCTCGCGGGTGTCACGGCGGCTGCGTTTGCGATGCTGAAACCGGTTGCGGAGAGAACCGGAGACTTCACTCTGGTCCTGCAATACGCGCCCTATGCACTCGGACCGCTGGCGGGACTGCTTTCCTTCATCGCCATCTGCATCCTGAATGGCATTCGCCGGCTCTTCCGTCTGCGGATGATTCCTTACCTCCATCCGGTGATCGTGCTCGCAGGCATTGTTCCATGGCTGATATTCAGCTGGGTACTCCTCGATGACCCGCGGTATACACCGGTTGCAGGCGTCATCATGGATTTCTTCGCACGTCCGCTGCTGTGGGGTTCGCTCACAGCCTTCCTGCTGACGATTCTTCTTTCGATTCCGCTTTTCCTTCCCACAAAGAAATGATGATTGCTCGCAACGCCCGCAGCCGGGGACGGCTGCTGCTGGGTAGGGGGAAAAATACAATGCTGCTTGGATTGCTTCTTCCTGCTTCATTGCTCCTCACCGGCTGTCTGGGTACCCTCATGGGTGCCCTCTGCGAAGTAAGTCCGGACAGCGATCACTGCTATCAGGCATCCGCGGTGCAGGAAGGAAACGACGACAACTGCGACAAAGTATCCGGGAAGGATTTCGGCGGATACAGCAATCCACCGAAGGACAAGTGTCACCTGCTCATCGCTGAAAACACAGGCGACGCCTCCACCTGCAGCAAGATCGAAGGCGGGATGATGAGCTACACCGAAGAGGAGTGTCTCGCGGCAGCGTTCAAAAATCACACGGTCGAGGACTGCAAAACGGCCGAGGATGAAATGGCCTGCCGGTCTGCGTGGGGAAAGAACGGCAAGGGCTGCGGCGACGGATACGTCTACGATAAGAGCAAAGGAGGTTGTGACGTGAAAAAGGAGGAGCCCGAGCCGACGGAGAATCCATTTGATAACGACAAAGTGAAGGAGGACCTGAAAACCATCGGGGACGCAGGCAAGAGCGGCTACATGCAGCTGCTCGACTGGGATATTGAGCATGAGAAGGACCCGGATCGTCTGGCAGGACTTCAGAAATACAAGGAATTCCTCGAAGGAGCGGGTGAGAAGCTCGAGGAAGTGACGACGACCTTCGAGAAATTGCAGGACCTGAAGAAAATTTTCATCGACAGTTACGATCCCAAAGATTCCATCGAGAACATGTCGGCAAGTTCCATCCTTGCCCCCGGTTTCTTTGACAGATTAAAGGATAAACTGACCGGCGGGAGCGAACCCGACAACGCTTCGAGGGCCGAGGACGCGCTGACCGTATACGAAAAAATGCTCGAGCGTCAGAAGGACAATGATTTCCTTCAGCAGTCGCGGCTCAGTAGAGTCGGTGACACGATCATCTCCACCGCGAAGGACAAAGCGACGGAGAAATTGAAGGAATCGGCAGAGGAGCTTGCGAAGGGCATCGCCGGTGACGCCTTCGCCGTTGTCGGCATCGTCGATCACGCTCTTTCCTCGTTCCAGGAGGAGGCGCAGAAGCAGATGTTCGTCGGTCTCGCGGCCGCCTACAACCGCCAGCGCGAGTCGATCGCGCAGAGCAATCCGAACTTATCGCCGGAGGAAATCCACAAACGCACCGTGCAAAACGTGAAGGACAACCCCTACGAAGATGTCCCCAACAGCGGCTTTGTGAAGTACGGGAACATCATCGAAAACGGTGACTGCAGTACTGCGGGGAACAATCCCCTCTGCATCGATAACCGTGTGTTCTGGACGGCGATGGATAAGACCTACGAATTTTCCCACCGCGCGAAGAAATAATTGCGAGTTACGGGTTAAAAGTTACGGGTTACGCGTTACGGGAGAATTATCCCGTAACTTGTAACCTGCTAACCCGTAACCGTTATGGTATACTGCACAGTGACCTTCCCCCTTCCCGCATGTTTTTCTCCTCTGCCATGTCCTTCACCCTCGCGCTTCTCGCTCTGCGCCTCACCATCGGCGCCATTTTCCTGTACCACTGCCGCCCGAAATTTTCACAGAAGGGTTTCATGCAGTTCATCGGCGTCGCGGAGTTTGCAGGCGGGATGGCGATGATTCTCGGATTTTTGGTCCAGTTCGCGGCGCTGGGCCTTGGCATCATTATGCTCGGTGCCATCTGGAAGAAAATCAATGAGTGGCACATGCCCTTCTCCGCGATGGATAAAACGGGGTGGGAATTCGATCTGATGATCCTCGCAGGCTGCACCGCACTGATGCTCCTGGGCGGAGGCAGCATGAGCATCGACTGGATGGTGCTCGGGAGGTGAGCTACCCGCTCATGCAGACGAATCTACACATTAAACGCCCGTACATTTTGCTTGCGAAACCTCGGCGAAGCATTCTGCATGAATCTTCCTACTTGCATTCTCTGCATCACATGTAGATGCTATCTGCGAAGTCGGGTAAACTCGCCGCATGATTTCTCTCTATCAGGCGGTCGCTCTCGGGCTTTTGCAGGGCGTCACGGAGCTCTTCCCCATCTCGAGCCTCGGCCACAGCATCGTACTGCCTGAGATGCTCGGGTGGCAGACGGGCCTGAATGATCACGCCTTCCTGATTTTTCTGGTCGGCACGCACTTTGCAACCGCGACCGTGCTCTTCTTCTATTTTCTCGATGACTGGATAAAAATCATCAAAGGAATTTTTCGCACCCTCGTGCGCTGTGACTTCAGCGAGCGTGATCCGCTGGGCAAGCTCGGCTGGCTGCTCGTCGCCGGCACCGTTCCGGCAGGTCTCCTCGGGCTTGTGTTTCAGGAAGAGCTGCGCGGCCTCTTTGCTTCGCCACGGTCAGCCGCGTTTTTTCTTTTCCTCAATGGGTTGCTCCTCTTCGGTGCCGAATGGCTGCGCCGCAGGAGAGTCATCAACACCATTCATGATCCGGATGCGCGCCTCGCGAAACTCACTTTCCGTCAGGCCATCGTCGTCGGCACCGTGCAGGCCCTCGCGCTCTTCCCCGGCCTCTCGCGTTCGGGTGCCAGTATGGGCGGAGGGCTTCTGGTCGGCCTCAGCCACGAGGACGCCGCGCGCTACTCCTTCCTGCTCGCCACCCCGATCATCGGGGCTGCGGCATTACTGAAGCTTCCGCATCTCTTTCTCGCCGAAAATCAGGCATTGCTGCTCCCGACGTTCATCGGCGCAGTTTCTGCGGGCGTCACGGCATGGTTTACCGTCCGTTTTCTCATGAAATACTTTCATACCAACACACTCACGCCCTTCGCGGTCTACTGCACCGCCATCGGCCTCATTCTCTCGGGAATATTTCAGACCATGTGATCCACGTTACTCGAAGATGATAATCAGATACATAAACCCCATCCCCACGATCATCGCGATAAGCTGCCAGAAACCCTGATGGATCTTCGTGTGCTTGTGGAGCTCGGGGATCAGGTCGGACCCCGCAATGTAGAGCAGATTCCCCGCCGCAAACGGGAGAAGATAGAGCGTCAGTGATCCGAGAGAACGGCTGAGCCACAGAACGAGCGCCGCTCCCAGAATGCCCGTGCTCGCTGAGAGCAGATTGAGCAGAAGCGCTTTCTTCTTCGGGAAACCGCTGTGGAGCAGCACGGCAAAATTGCCGATCTCGTGCGGAATTTCATGAAAGACAACGGCGAGCGTCGTCGCAATGCCGATGGGAATACTCGTCAGAAAGCCCGCGGCAATCACAAGTCCGTCGATGAAATTATGCAGGCTCTCCCCCGTGAGACTCATGATGCCCACCGCATGATGATGACCGTGATCCTCCTCCGGCAGCATGTGACAGTGCCGCCAGTGGACGAATTTTTCCACAGTGAAGGAGAAGAGAATACCGAGCAGAACAATGAGCAATCCTGTTGAGAAAAAATCTGCGTCTTCCGCCATATCCGGCAGGATGTGGATGAAGACGTCACCGAGGAGCGCACCGGTCGAAAAGCTCACGACATAGAGCAGAATCGAACGGATGAAACGTTCGTCAACCAGGAAAAAAAGAATGCCGAGGAGCGAGAGGAGGCTGACGCCGATGACGCTGCCGAGTGCGTAGAGAGTAATCATATGAATGATGAATAAAGAATCAGGAATTAAGTAGTGCAGGAAGCGCACGTCCCGACGATCTCACTCACATGCTCATGGGGCTTAAATTTCGCCGAGCGTGCGATCTGATCTTCGATGGTACAGAGGCGTTCATCGGCAAACTCATCGATCCTTCCGCAGGTGTGACAGTGCAGAAAACCGTGATGACCTTTTTCAGCCGGAATCGAGCAGAGCGAGTAGCGGCCGTCGCAGGGGTGACGGTGGACGATGCCGTGTTCCTCGAGCGCTTTGAGCACACGGTAAATCGTCACGGCATGCATTTTTTCTCCGTGTTTCGCCATTTTTTTCTGCAGATCATACGGCGCGATGGCCCCGCAGATCCGCCGAAGTGCGCCCATAACCATCTTCCGCGGGCCGGTTTGCTTCAACCCCCTGCTCTGCAGCATCGATTGATCCTGATCGTTCATACCCCCATCTTAATGCAACTTTATTGCATTTGCAAGCTTAAAAACAATTCTAATCCCGCCTTCCCCGCGTCCGTTCTCCTTCTCCTTCTCCCATTGGGAGAAGGTTGGGATGAGGGGAGTGGACGGGGAGAGGGAAAACAAAATAGGTAGAGGGAGGACGATGCTGCTTCGGCGTTTGTTAATCCTCAATAAACTTCGGCCGTCCGTTGCTGAGGTACTTGAAGTACGTCTGCCACTTGATGCAATGGCGGTAGAAGTGCATCTCCATGTCCCAGAAAGCGCGGTGCCTTTTCCCGAGGAAGAGCATGTACCAGAAGTGGAGGAAGCAGATGACCGCGATGAAGACCGACCACACGATCATCACCCAGATTTCAATGAAGAGCCACAGGAAGCGGAACACGAACCAGCGTGAAATGCGTTTTTCAAATTTGACAGAATACGTGACATCGGACGGTGCCATGAAACGGGGGGGGAAAGTATCCTCACTATACACCTGCAACGTACCTACGCATCTTCGTACGCCTCCAGCGCTCCCTTGTGTGTCCCGAGCGGGACGAACGAGACAGCGGGCCAGCGCTTCTTTGCGTTTTCCAGCAGGCGCCCCCCTGTAATCCATTCACCACGAAAGAATGGATGTGCAGCGGGCGTGTAGTCAAGAAGCACCTCTGCTATTTTTGCCCCCGTCAAAGCAGCAAAGTTGGTCACAACGTGCGGGACACATCTCCCCTGCATCTCACCCACGCCTCTGATAGTTGTCCGGGAATTGATGCTGTACCCGCCCGCTTCGAGAGCCGTCCTCGCCTGTTCAAGATAATCCATACATCGCACAAGATCGACCTTCTCTGCGCCGTGGATCTGCGCGCACTTTCTTCCGAGTATCAGCTGAAGTCGATCGACCATCGTCACAGGCATATATTCGCGATCGCAGCGATCAGCGCGTGCCTGTGCGATCTGCTCCGTCGTCAGATACATCAGAACAAGCAGAGCCCGATGTTTCGCATGCCGCAATTTTTTCAGTCTTCCTTCGATCAGGCGCAGAGTCACCAGTTCCTGCGGATCGACGGGAAGTGACTGAATCAAATATCCCGGATGGACGAGCACTGTCAGTTCTTTGAGTTGGTGCATTGGAAAAAACTATATCATTTTATTGATTTATGTCAATCTTATGATTTTGGCCAGATTCTGCAGAAATTATCACCCACAAAAAAAGACTATCAATCGAATTCTATTGACGATCAGTTTTCGTCAGTATATGATTAAGCGCTGTTCCAAAGGACAAGCATGATCACCAACATCCTCCAGTCGTTCCAGCTGAATGAAAAAGAGAAGCAGATTTTTCTGAAAGTTCTCGAGCTTGGTTCCCAGCCGGCGTCGCAGGTCGCGAAGGTCTGTGAACTGCCGCGCAACACTGTCCGCAGTATTCTCGACGGACTTGTGAAGAAAAATCTGATGGTGAAGAGTAACCGTGCGAACACGCAGTACTACACGACGGAAAGTTCGAAGAACCTCATTGCGTCACTCAAACATCGTAAACTGAAACTGGAACAGGAATTGGAAGAACAGATCCACATGCTGCAGGAATACGGCGATGAACTCGAGAGTCACACACGCTCGAAAAGCCGGCCGAAGATCACCTTCTACGAAGGCTGGGCCGGTCTGGAGCGTGTGTATGAAGATACGCTCACGGC
>JACRIG010000019.1 GCA_016215715.1 Candidatus Peregrinibacteria bacterium
CGTACGCGATCACCGTGACGCGGCAGCCGTTTCCGGCCAATTTCCTGCCGAGCTCCTGCACGTACGTCGCCGGTCCCCCGATGGCGGGAGGGTAGATGCCGGTGGCGAGGATGATCTTCATTGGAAACGAGAGTAGGCAGGCATTCTAATCTCATCGTGTTGCCATGTCTTGTGAAGAGAAACCTGAATCCAGAGGCCAGAAACAGGAAGTAAAAGGGAGGAAGATAAAAGAACCTGTACACCTTCATTCTGGTCCTATGTCCTTCCTGGCTTCTGGTTTCCGGTCTCTGGTTTCTCCATACTTGGTTCTTTGCAATACACATCAATAGACGGTCCCAGTGCCTTCGCCCGCAGCAACACCCACAGCGCCCAATCCGTCTCACCCCAGAGAAGGACGCTGTCCGTGACGGGCACGGACACGATCGACTGACAAAGCGACCACTGAAGAAGCTCCTGCGGTACGTTCCAGGGGTAGACAACGACGACGGATGCCTTCTGCCACTCATCCATCGGAAGCAGCGGACGTGCATCCGGAATATCGTCCGGCAGACTCAGAAGAAAACGTTCCTTCTCCGTGCGCGGGGTCACAATGCCCGCACGGGTCGGTGCAATGCCAAGAAAATACGGAGGAATCTGCGAAGCAATCACACCGGTCGTTTGCTTTTTGAGAAATGCTTCCGCCTGCTGATACGTATCCGGTATCAATCCAAGACTGAGGAAACGGCCAGACACGAAGCACCCGAGAAGGATTGCTGCCCAGAAGAGAGAGCGGTATCTGAAGAGAGCCGGCGCACCGAGGATGGCGAGCAACGGAAGAATCGCGAGGAAATAGCGCTGCGGGGAGACGTCATTGAGACCAAAGAAGAGGACGTACGCTCCGACGTACGCAAGCATGCTCCAGACCATCGGGTGACTGTTTTTGCGCTGATAGAAAATATGGATCACTCCAAAGATAGCGGCAATGAGGAGCAATGGTTCGCTTCCGAGGAGCAGAACCCCAAGCGACCGGAAGCCATGCCCCTGCCACGGATGATAGTCGAGGTCGGTGCTGCCGAGCCCCATGCCAAACTGCCCGCCATATCCAAAAAGCGCTCCCCACAGATACACATATCCGGCGAGAGATGCGGCAAGGAAACCAAGGACAAGGAGAAACGGGAGCCGCGGACGGATCAGCTGCTTCCACTGAAACCGGTTATCTTCGCTGAGCCACGCGACCACGGGGAAAATAAAGGCAAAGACGCCATTCTGTAACGTCGCGAATGCGAGTGATGCCGCACCAAACGCAAGGAATTCCCGCCGCCAACCTTTCCTCTTTGCAAGCTGGATGGATGCAATGAGTGTGAGGAGCGTCATCGCAATGGAAGGAATGTGCGGCCGTACGGAGGTTGCAAAGACAAAGAAGAGCGCACTGCTGAGCAGAAGCGGGACGACGGAGACAGAGGGCACGGCGGGCCACAGCCTCTTCACGGTCTTCATTGCGAGGACGATGGAAACAATCGCCGAGAGGAGCACAAATAGACGCGCCGTGAGGACGAAGGGAGTGGGCTGCAGCACGGCGACGGATGTCAGCTGCGCAATGCTGCTCACCTGCCCTGTCACAAAAAGAATGCCGATGGTAACGGTATCGAACGCTGCAAGAACCATCACAGGCAGCAGCGGATACTTGCGCATCGCAAAAAAAGCGCCTCCAATGTCTCCCGTGCTCAGGGAACGAAGAAACTGCAGCGCGTAGGGAATCATCTGTGTATCGTTCTGGGGATTGGCTGCGGGGTTATGAAAGAGCAGAGCAAGTGCTGCCGCAGACCAGAGAAGGATCAGGAAAACAATGGCGATACGCTGATACTTCGTCATGCCGGATTTTTGAATTTTGCCCGGTACCACTCCACCGTCTTCTTCAATCCCTCCTCAAAAGACACCTGCGGTTTCCACCCGAGCTTGCGAATCGCTGACGAATCAATCGCATATCGCCAGTCATGGCCTGGACGATCGGCGACGAAGCTGATGAGACTCTCAGGTTTGCCGAGTATCTTCAGCACTTCTTTCGCAACGTCGATATTTCTGCGTTCGGCATCAGCGGAAATATTGAAGAAGTGTCCCGATCCCGTCGGTTGGCTTTCATGTACACCAGGGATCTTGTCATCCCAGAATGCCCAGTCGGTTTTCAGGACCACCTCCAGCGCATCGCAGTGATCTGTCACGTACAGCCAGTCACGTTTGTTCTCTCCTTTTCCATAGAGCGGAACCGGTTCGTTCTTAAGTGCATGACGAACGACCGTCGGGAGAAATTTTTCGGATGCCTGATGCGGGCCGTAGTTATTGGTGCAGCGTGTGACGGCACATTTAATTTTATGCGTCCGCATCGCGGCCATGAGAAGCATTTCTCCGGCGGCTTTTGAGGCCGCATACGGCGAACTGGGGAAGAGCGTGCTTCCCACGGTGCGCGGCGGATCATCATCAGCGATATCGCCGTACACTTCATCCGTGGAAATATGCAGAAGGCGCAGTGACGGCGACGCCTTGCAGACCTCGATGAGTGCCTGCACGCCGACGATGTTGCTGTGAATGAACGCAACCGAATCTTTGATCGACCGGTCGACATGCGTCTCGGCGGCGAAGTTCACGATGGTATCGAGCTCGTAACGAAGGACCAGCTGTGAGACCAGCTCGATGTCGGTGATATTCCCCTGCACGAAACGGATACGTGGAAGCACCGGCTCCAGAAATGATTTATCTCCGGCATAGGTCAGCGCATCGAGCACGACGATCGTGTCATCAGGAAATTTTTCCTTGTGCCGCAGAACGAAGTGGGAACCGATGAAGCCGGCACCGCCTGTAACCAGAAGATTCATACTAAAGGAGACAAAAGAGGCAAATGAGTCAAAAGAGACAAAAGAGGAAACAGGTGCTTGCGGCAACAGAATACAGTATTATGCCTATCCTGACATCGAGCCGATCCTTTGCCTCCTTTGTCTCTCTTGTCTCCTTTATGAAAGGCATCCTCATCTGCGGCGGCACCGGATCCAGACTTCGTCCTCTCACCGAGATCACGAACAAAAGTCTGCTGCCGGTCTACGACAAACCTCTGCTGCTCTACCCGCTCCAGACACTTCTTTCAGCCGGCATCACAGACATCGCGGTCATCACGGGTCCTGAGCACATGGATCAGATCGCGCAATTCCTCGGCAGCGGCGAGCGCTTCGGGTGCACATTCGCCTTTAAAGTGCAGGAGCGTCCCGCCGGCATCGCACACGCGCTGGGACTTGCGGAAGAATTTGCTGCGGGTGAAAGTGTGTGTGCCATCCTCGGTGACAATATTTTCTTCGACGACCTTTCTGCTGTGATCCGTTCATTTAAAAATGGCGCTCATCTCTTCCTGAAAGAAGTCAGTGACCCTGAACGCTTCGGCGTCGCGGAGATTGATGAGTCCGGCAAAGTGCTCTCCATCGAAGAAAAGCCGGCGGAACCGAAGAGTAACTTCGCCGCGACCGGCTGCTATCTGTACGAAGGCGGCTGCTTCGACATCATCGGCGGACTACTGCCTTCCGCACGCGGAGAAATCGAGATCACCGACCTCAGCAAGGCGTATCTCGCGAAGGGAGAACTCGCCGCCACGATTCTCAACGACGAATGGGTCGATGCCGGAACATTTGAAAGCCTCCACCGCGCTGCGGTGATTGTGCGGGAGAGAAAGATAGGAGCGATTAACCAGGCAAAGAAGCGCTCAGCCGGTAAACGTCTGACGAGTGAAGTTATCTGAGCATCTCCGCATACACTTCCCCATATTTCTCCGCAATCTCGCTCCAGTCGTACGCTTTCGCATGCAACATACCGGCCTTTGCGAGATGGGAGCGGAGCTGTCCGTCTTCCAGAAGCTGAAGCAGGAGCTCCGTTATTTTTTCGATGCTGTCCGGTTTTACGAGGAGTCCCGTCTCGCCATCCTTCACGATGTCAGGGATACCTCCGGTTTTCGTTGCAAGGACTGCGCAGCCCGCGGCCTGTGCCTCGAGGAAGACGTTGCCGAGCGCTTCCGAGCGTGAAAGACCGCAGAAGATTTCTGCTTCCGCAAATTCACGAAAAACTTCGGGAGGGGCGATGTAACCGAGGAAGCGGCAGCGATCACCGAGCTTCAGACTTTTCGCAAGTTTCTGAAGCGCGCGCTTCTGCGAACCATCGCCAACCACATAAAGAAACGCATCGACCTTGTCACGTTTGAGAACCGCGCTGAACGCGCGCAGCAGCGTATCGACGCCCTTCATCGGTTCCAGTCTTCCCACGAACAAAATACGTCCGGGGACTTTTGCAGTTCGCTTCCGTTCGCGATCAATCTCACTCAGGGCAATGCCGTTAGGAATGAGCTGCACGTTTTTCTTACCCAATGCGTGCGCGCGTTCGATGAGTGTTGTGCTGATGGCAGTCACGCGGTCCGCCGCACTATGAATGCGCTTCAGAAATAATTTTGTGTTGGTGCTCTGACAGGTGAGCAAACGCTTTGCGGACGGCGCATATTTTTTACAAAGCACGAGCGCGGCCCCTGCGAAGGATTCGAGTACGGCATGGATAAGATCGGGCTTCAGTTTCCCCGCGGCACGCGCCGCGAGCAGCGGGTAGAGCCATTTGTCCGCGGCAGTCCCTCTCCCGACACGTACCACGTTTACTTTTCCCATTTTCTCTTCGCGCGGAAGATCGCGCCGGAGTCTTGCCGTCACCACCGTGATGTCGTAGCGATCAGAAAGCGCGTGCGCCACCTCCTCCGCGCACGCCTCGGCACCGCTCCGGAAGGGCGGAAAGAAGGCCGAGAGGATGACGATGCGACGGCGCATGACGGGAGTACCAGAATACTGGAATACTTGAATACTGGGGCATGAAAAATGGGCTCAGCAACTGCTTCAAAGTTCGCTTCCCAGTATTCCAGTACTCGAGTACTCCAGTATTCTATTTCGACATGTTTTCAAATAGTTCCCGATAGTCTTTCCCGACCACTTCCCAACTGAACTTCTCTTCTATTCTCTTCCGCGCCGCCTCCCCCATCCCTCTTCGCTTCGCAGGATCTTTGATGAGCCGCTCGATGTGTGCGCGGAGTGCCTGGCGGTCGCCTACCGGAAACAAAAATCCCGAAACGCCGTTCTGAATGAGAAACGCATTGCCGCCGGTATCACTCGCTATGCATCCGCATCCGCTCGCCATCGCTTCCATCAGAGCATTACTGAGGCCCTCGCTGTGGCTCGGCAGGACGAAAATATCGGTGTGTGCGAGAATCTCCGGAACATCGTCGCGCAGCCCCGTGAAGGTCACAAATTTGCCGTAGTGTGCAACGAGCGGATGGTCTTCCTTCTTCCAGCCGGTGACCTGAATATGCAGCTGCGGATACGAGTGTGCGAGCGGGACGGCCGCGGCGAGGAAATCGTCGACGCCCTTCACAGATTCAAGGCGGCCGATGTACGTCGCCGTCACCGCTCCCCCAAGGGCACGGGAATGTGTACTGTACGGCGCCGGATCAATCCCCGTCGGAATCACTCTCGAACGCATGAAGATGCCGAGACGGTTCAGGATCCTCTCCGGCTGCGGATGGAAGAAGACGATTCTGTCGGCGCAGTGCATAATCAGCGCGCCGAGCGTCCATGCGTACAGTGCAGCGCAGATTTTCGGAATGAATCCCCGCGGCCACCAGGTGATCCCGACGAGCGCATCGGTAAGAAGGACCACGCGGAACCTGCGCAGCCTGAGTGCAATGACCGAGAGGGAGCTCCAGAAAAGAATTTTATTCGCGACGATGACATCCGGTTTTTCTTCACGCACGATTCTCCGTACAAATCCGCTGAAACCAAACGCGATGCCGTAGTTCCACGGGTCGGGAAGGAAGAAATCTTTTTTCCGGTGGATCGTGAGCGTCTCGGATACACGCTCGGTCCCGCTCTCACTCCCCATGCATGCTACGACGACACGGTAGCCCAGACGCTGCCAGAGCTCCGCAAGCTTCACGGAACTGACCATCCAGCGGTGAGGTTCTTTCCAGTACGGCGAGATGAGGAGAATCGTTTTCACAAAGCGATTGTATCCCTATTTGTCCCGTTCCTCACGATCAAGCCCCGCTTCCTTCAGTGCCACCTTCCGCACTACTCTCGTAATCCTCTGCTCCATCTCCTCAATACGGATGATCAGGTAGAACACCGCAAAGAAAAGAATACCGATGGAAATCACCGCAATGGCGTTGACCTCACTCTTGATACCCGTCACAAGCGCAATATATGACAGGAGGCTCGGATACAGGGAAATCACCGCGATGAGGCCCCAGAAGACCGTCCAGAGCATTGTCTCCCACATGGTCTTTTTCTGCCGCATCCAGAGACTCCACGCGTAGAAGACGAGGAGCGCCGAGACCAGCGGAACAACGATCTGGTAGGGGGTGAGGATCATCGCAGGAAGGATCGTAGCAGAATTTTAAACGCCGTTCTCATCCCGTTCGCAAATGACTGTCCCTTGGCGAGCGTGTACTCGGAATAGATGACTTTGACAGGCACCTGCACGATCCGCCAGCGGTGGTGCGCCGCCTCGCGGACGATCTCAGTACAGAATTCGAAACCACTCATCTTCAGCTGCAGCTCGCGCATGGCTTTCGGCCCGAAAGCCTTGTACCCGCACTGACTGTCACTCACCCACATCCCCGTCGCAAAGAGCGTCACCATGTTTCCGATGGCATTGAAGATTCTGCGGACGAAGGGGATGGTGTTGCCGCCGCCGAAGCGATTTGCAAAAACGACATCCGCATTTCCTGCTGTCAGCGATCCGGTCATCGCCGGAATATCTTTCGGATCATGCTGCTCATCAGCGTCGAGTGTCACGACGATCTCCGCCCCCATGCGCCGCGCTGCCTCGATGCCGGTCATCGTCGCCGCACCCGGACCACAGTTCTCCGCATGCCGCACAACGTGCGCCCCTGCCTTCAGAGCTGCTTCCGCTGTCCCGTCACCGGATCCGTCATCGACGACAATCACTGTATCCACAAACTTTTGCGCATCACGGACCACCGCCCCGATACGGGTGACTTCGTTGTAAGCCGGAATGACGGCGATGGTCATGGGGTGATGATACAGAGGGGACAGAGGGGACAGAAGAGACAGAGTCAAATTGCTTCTGTTCCATCTGTTTCATCTGTGCCCTCTCTACCTCATGGAATCAACACATACGCAACCCCCGCATCCGGATCATTCACCACCACCTGCAACCGGAGGGAGGGCGTATTGAGGAAATTGACGAATGCCTGAACTTTTTTGTGGAGCGTTCCATTCGGATCTTTCTCAATCGTCTGCGTATTCGTATCAAAGATGATGCTGGAAAATCCGAAGGCCTTCAGGCGCTGAATGGTCAGGGCCGGGTCACGCTCCTGGAACAGGCAGTTGAAGAAATCGAGCTGGTTGTCGGTCATCGGCAGGTACTCGAGATTTTTCGGAATGAAGTACGGGATGAAGGTGCCGACCCTGTAGACGTAGGGCCGGTCGGGCAGATTGTCGTGACGTTCGACGACGATGTCGCGGATGAGATCGTAGTAAGGAATGGTCCGCTGGCGGATGGCCTCCGCGGAAATTTTCCCCATGGGGTACTCGAAGAGATTCTTCTGCTGCTCAAACTGCCACAGACGCTGCCCGTACGACATCAGCAGCGAGAGTCCGACGAGGATGCCGGCAAGCGTCGCAGTGAAACGGTCGGGTGCCTTCGTGACCAGCACTTCCAGCCCCACCATCAGTCCGAGAAACATACCAAGCCCATACCACGGAATACCGTTGGCGAAGAAAATCCACTGAAAAACAATGAAGAAGGTGCCGATGGTCAGCCAGAGAATGGGCCGCCCTTTCTTGCTCCACAGAAACGGGAACAGGAAGAGTAAGGGGAAAAGC
>JACRIG010000021.1 GCA_016215715.1 Candidatus Peregrinibacteria bacterium
CCAGATGTGCTGCATGCGGATCGTAGTGTTCCCGCGAACCATCGGCACTGCCCTGTGTGATTTCCATGCTGACCCCTCCGACGGAGCGGTTAAGTCTTCGGGCCGCGGCCCGAAGACTTAACCCTTCCCGGAGAAGGGCCGGGAGAACGCAACGCTCCTCCGGGGGGAAATGAGTGTAAGAAGCCATAGAACAGAGAGGGTAAGGATTTACCCTAAGTGTTCAACTTCGTTATTGAACTCGGGAGTACGCCCATGAATGAAATACGCGTTCAGGAAAGTGACTGGGATGGCCTGCCAAGAGAAAGGCTGACAGCCGAACTGAAGGCAGATGCCGAGGAAGCAGACAGAATTGCACTTGGAATCAAATCAAATGCTGATCTTCTGCTGCTGATCAGTTGCATTGAACCCAATCAAGCAGAACTACTGGAAGAAGTTCTTATGCAGGCGAGCGGGGATTTTGGTACAACGGTCGGTGTGACCGATGCATTAGGAGTACTCATCAGTCTCCGGGAACTCGGCGGCGTTTTGACGCCTGAGCAAATCGATCAATTTGAACTCCTCTGGGATGCGCGCATGAATGCGTTTTCCACGAAAGATACCGACGACGAGTGATCTAAAGGGCTCCCTCTATTTCTATCCGTAACTCCCTCATCGCCCGCAGCGTCACTCCCATATTCTGCATGCACGCGATAGTTTCCGCAGCCCTCTCTTTTGCGTGGAACAAATGACTCAGATAACTTTTGAGATGCGTGCGGCTAAGCGGAGAAGGCGAGTCAGCGTCGATCACGGTGTGGTCAGTGCGGAATTCTTTGTTACGGATATCGATCACGCTTCCGTCACTCAACGTCAGCTTGCCATGTCGTGCTTCGCGCATCGGGAGAACACAATCGAACATATCGATCCCGCGCTTTACGGCTTCACGATGCTGCGAAATGCGACCGACACCCATCAGGTACCGCGGTTTGTCTGCGGGGAGGATGGGACAGACGACATCGAGAATGTCGTACATCTCTGCTTCTGTTTCTCCGACTGCGAGTCCTCCGACGGCGTAACCGTCGAAGCCGATTGCGATTAATTCTTCGGCACATCTGATGCGAAGGTCGCGCTCGAGGCCGCCCTGAACGACAGCGAAGAGTGAGGGGACCAAAGGGACCAAGGGTACCAATGGGACCAACGTCATTCGTTCTACCTCGGTCCCCTTGGTCCCTTTGGAAACCTTGGTACCTTTTCGATCCTTCATTCTCTCTTCGCATAAATGTTCGTGCTGCCTCTTACACTCCTTCGCCCAGCGCAATGTCCGATCCACCGCTTCAATCTGCTTTGCCCTCGGTGCCGTCGACGGCGGACACTCATCGAAACACATGATGATGTCTGCTCCCAACTTATGCTGAATCTTCATCGCCTCTTCGGGTCCGAGGAATCTTGGGGAGCCGTCGATGTGCGAGCGAAATTCCACGCCGTGCTCTTTCATCGTTCGCAGCGTCTCCAGCGAAAAAACCTGGAAGCCGCCGGAGTCGGTGAGGATCGGCTTGTCCCAGCCGATAAATTTGTGAAGTCCTCCGGCTGCTTCGACGGTATCTTCACCGGGCTGCAAATGAAGATGATACGTATTACAAAGAAGCACATCCGCGCCGAGAGAAATTAAATCTTCCAGCGTGATCCCGCGCATTGCTCCGCCTGTTGCAACGGGAAAGAATGTCGGGGTTTCTATAATCCCGTGTGCGGTGTGAATCTGTCCGCGGCGGCCGAAAGAAGATTGAGACTGAAGTGTAAACACTGTGAAAGCATATCAGCTTTTTCACTTGCGCCGAGCCTCGTATTATGAACAAATCACTTGTACAACATTTCCACCTGACGCACACTGCATCTGTTCCTTCCCCCCATTCTTCTATGTGTTGTGGTTCCATGTTCAAGACCCCGAAGTGCATCGCGGGCATGCTCGTACGCATCAGCTTCGGTCTCTCACTTGTGTTCGTAGGAGTCGTCCATTACATGGATGTCGCCTCATTCAGGGTCATCGCGAGTGACGGCCTCGGCCAGCTCGCTCCTCTCGGGATGCTGTGGGCATACATCATGCCGGGTCTCATGATTATCGGCGGCGTGCTGCTTGTCATCGGTATGTACATGGACATCGCCGCATGGGCCGCCGGCCTCGCCCTCGGTTCTATTCCGGCGGGAATGCTTCTGAAGTCCATCACGGGTGGCGTCAGCCTTTCCGACACCATGCCCGCAGCCATCAACGGGTTCATCTGGCTGCTCGTATTCCTCTGGGTCATCAAGTGCGCCAGCTGCTGCAGCAAAGGAATGAGTATGTGCGGTACGGGTGAGTGCGGATGCGGGGATGGTCATAAGAAATAAGAATGACGAAATTGAAAGCCCTGCCGCGAGGTGGGGCTTTTTAATGAGCTGTTGGCTTTTAGCTACTGGCTTTCAGAATAAAAATCCATTTCCTGAAAGCTGACAGCTAACACCTGAAAGCTAGTCAATAATCTTATCAATCAATCCGTAATCCAGCACCTCCTTCGCGGTGAGGAACTTGTCCCGCTCGGTGTCGAGCTTCACCTGATCGATTTTCTTCCCCGAGTGATGGGCGATGAGTTCATTGAGAATATTTTTCATGTTGATGATGTGCTCCGCGTGGATCGCGATGTCCGTCGCCTGACCCTCGGTCCCGCCGAGCGGCTGGTGAATCATGATTTCCGAGTGCCTGAGCGCGAAGCGCTTTCCCTTCTTGCCGCCCATGAGGATGATGGCACCTCCCGAGGCGGCCATACCGAGACAGACGGTGGAAACGTCGGGCTTCACATGCTGCATCGTGTCGTACATTGCCATCGTCGAGGTTACCTGTCCGCCGGGAGAGTTCACGTAGAGGGTGATGTCCTTCTTCGGGTCGCTCTTCTCAAGGAAGAGCAGCTGCGCAATAATCGCGTTTGCGACATCGTCGTTGATCGCGGTGCCCATGAAGATGATGCGCTCTTCAAGAAGGCGGGAGTAGATGTCATACACGCGCTCCCCAAACTGCGTCTTCTCGATGACGGTCGGGATAATGAAATTCTGCGGCGTCGTGATCCCGCGGTTGATATTCTTTGCAATGCTCTGAATTCGTGGGTCCATAAATAATGAAATAGAGAAATAAATGTTAATTTAATACTACCATTTTTTTACACTATGCGCACTCGTCAGGTAAGAAGAATGTGGTGCAAAACTTCTTCGTGTATGATTTATCGCAATGGGAACTGACGAAAAAATAACGGCATCTGTCTCTGAATTTTTGTGCAGTGTGAAGCAGCCTTTACTTGTCGTCCTCGGTCCGACTGCAAGTGGCAAAACAGACTTTTCCATTGATCTTGCAGAGTCGATCGCTGCAACTTCAGAGAGGCATGGCTGGAGTGGCGTCGAAATCATCAATGCAGACTCCAGACAGTTCTATCGCGGCCTCGATATCGGTACAGCAAAAATAAAACCGGAAGAAATGCGGGGCATTCCGCATCACATGATCGACATGCTCGATCCGGGAGAAGAAGTGACGATTGCGTGGTATCAGGAGCAGGTCAAAAAGCTAATTCCTGCGATCCACGAACGAAAGTGTGTGCCGATGCTCGTCGGAGGTTCGATGCTTTACATTTCAGCAGTCATCGACGGACTGAATCCGCTTCCGGCAGCTGATCCCGAAAAAAGAAAGAAGCTTGAGAACGAGTACGATATGGATTCCGGAGCGACTCTCTACAAAAAACTCCGGAGACTCGATCCTGATGGTGCGTCCGGAATTGATCAGCGCAACAAGCCGTATGTGATCCGTGCACTTGAGATTCTGGAAGCATCAGCGGGCACGCTTTCACAGCAAAAGAAAACAACAGACGTTCCGTGGGATCTCTTCATTGTCGGACTGCGGTGGCCGAGAGAAAAGCTTGTGAAACGAATCAACGAACGAACCCGGAAGCTTCTTTCGCAAAATACCCATATACCAGTATACCAGTATACTGGTGTGTCCGGATGGGTGGGTGAAGTGCAGGGCTTACTTCAGGGGGGAATCAAAGCGGATGCTCCCGCTATGAAGAGCCACGGATATCAGGAAATCGCCGCGGCGATCAGCGCCAAAGATTCCAATATCGAGAAGATTGCTCAGGACCCAAAACTCTTCGATGCGATCGCAATCAAAACCCGGAAGTATGCGAAGAGGCAGATGACGTGGTGGAAACATGATTTGAGGATTCATTGGATAGACTGCAATTAATGAAAATCCAGCAGCAGCCCTCCGTGGCTGCGGGAGGGTGAGAATGAACCATCTATCTTGCTGACGCCGCAGCCGGGGACGGTCCTGCGGGACCCCTGCGGGGGCTGCTGCTGGGTATTTTATTTGTGACTCAAATCAACTAAGTCATTCCCGACTGTCCTCTTAACAACTGCGCGTACTCTTCCGGCAACTTCTTCTCCGGATGTTCCTTCTGAATGTTGCCTGCGAGAAGGGCAAGACTGATTTCCGTCCGGTGATCGACGTTCTCGTGGGCCGTCAGGGCTTCTTTCACTTCAGGATGAGTCATAGAGATGGTCAGAACTTAAAGACATCATAATCCTTCTCAATCCGCTCCTTCATCTGCCACAGATGTCCGATCATTGTTTCGAGCTGCGGCGACTCGTCAGGCGTCTCTTTGCTGAGACGAAATTCAACGATGATGCGGAGCAGGTCTGCAAGATTGGGAAGCATCAGATCCACTTTCGTCTTCCATTCATCATCCAGATCGTTGTAGACCTTCATCTTCAGAAAACTCTGCGGATCGCGCGGATCGATTTCCTTCTTATCGAGCATCTTCAGCACTTTCTTCATGAATGACTCATGATCATCCGTCATCTTCCCCGCAATCGCCTTACCCGCCTTCTTCTGAGCATCTTCAGAAAGATTCTTGTGTTTCTCGTAGAGGGAACCGAAGTCAGTCATGTGCACCATTCATAGCACTCCATGAATGCGCGCGCCATGCATCCGGATTTCCTTGCAGGGCGGAGTAAAATAGCTGGTCATAGGAAATTGCATTGAATCTGCAGGCGGAGTCGTCATCGGACCAAGAGGCATCGCTCTTGTAAGCAAGCTTCGTCAGCTGAAAAAGAGGGATAAAGAAAAAGGGGAAATGTGGTCACTGCCGAAGGGAGCTATTGAAGACGGTGAAGATGAAATCACCGGAGCAAGACGAGAAATTAGAGAGGAAACAGGCATCGACGAGGATGATCTGGAACTTGTGAGATTTCTTGCAACAGTTGCACGCGTTGATGAAGATGGCCGCGCATGGAAAAAGATTATGTTTTTCCTGTTCACAACAGAACACGACGCAAAGCTTGAGCCGCAGGACGATAAAATTCACAGAGCCCTCTGGACACCCCGTAAAGAAGTAGCAGATCGGCTTTTCTATAAGGAAGACAGGCTCTTTTTTGAAACGAACATTACAAAAGCTCTTGTGAGAGAATGCGCACTTGTGTAGACCCGCATTGGGTATACTCACTGCGTGAAGCTTAAAACTCCTCTCAAAGACGTTCTCCACACAACAGGCGACCACCTGACCGCACTCGAGGGAATGGGAATCAAAACAGTGCAGGACTTGCTCCTCTATCTTCCCCGTGCGCACGAGGACCTCAGTCAGATTCAGACGCTGAGCACGGCGCCGCTCAATGAGAAAGTGACGCTGCGGGGAACCGTGAACAAAATAAAACTGACACGCATCCGCGGCGGGAAATATTTGGTTGGTGCAAAATTTATTGATACCGAAGGCGGAGTCGCGGAGGTCGTGTGGTTCAACCAGCCGCACATTAAAAGAATGCTGATCGACGGCGCTGATGTTGTGCTGATGGGCAAGATTTCCGAGAAAGGGAGCAAGCTGCAGCTTCTCAGTCCGCAGTTTGAGGTAGCAGGCGCCCGGCCGCTGGTTCATAGCGGCCGTCTGGTGCCGATCTATCCTCAACATGACATCATCAACACGAAGTGGCTGCGGGAGAAGATGTCACTCATAAAGGAAGCGATCGATTTGCTTCCGGAAACTCTTCCGGCGGAAGTTCTGGAGGAAGAAAAATTAATGCGACGAAGTGAGGCTGTGTACGCGCTGCATTTTCCCGATAAACCGGAGGATGTGACGCTCGCTCAGGAGCGTATGGCGTTCGAGGCGATGTATAACGTCCAGCACGATGCACTTGAGCGGAAGAAAGAATGGCAGGGAGAGCATCAGGAGCGATTAAAGATCCCGATGGACGTCGATCTGATTAAATCCTTCTTCGCCTCATTAAAGTTCAGCCCTACCGGAAGCCAAAAAATTGCTATCTATGAAATTCTCCGCGACATGGAAAAAGACGTGCCAATGTCGCGGCTTCTGGAGGGTGATGTCGGCTCGGGGAAAACCCTCGTCGCGGTCGCTGTGATGGCAACCGTTGTCAAAAGCGGCGGGCAGTGTGCGCTGATGGTGCCGACGGAAGTTCTTGCGAAGCAACATGCGCAGACCGTTGTACGATTGTTGCTCAATCTGCATGATTATCTAAACGGACTCCGGACTTCGGACCTCGGACAGGGGGAAATTGATTTTTTGCTCCCTCATGTCGCACTTCTGACAGGTTCAACTCCACAAGCAGAAGCCCGCACAATCAAAGAAAAATTACAGGCCGGCACCATCGACATCGTCATCGGGACGCACGCTTTGATCGAAGACACAGTCCAGTTCAAAGATCTTCGCCTCGTCATCGTCGACGAGCAGCACCGTTTCGGCGTTGCGCAGCGCGCACGATTAAAAGAGAAGGGGAGTCCCCACTTCCTCTCGATGACCGCAACGCCGATTCCCCGCACACTCGCACTCACCGCATACGGCGATCACGATTTATCCGTTTTGCTCGAAAAACCCGGCAATCGCAAAATCATTCAGACAACAGTGGTGTCGCCGAAGGACCGCAAAACCGTCGAACTCTTCATCGACAAATCGATTGATGATGGCCGGCAGGTCTTCGTCATCTGCCCACTCATTACGACATCAGAGGCGGAAGAGATACGCGAGGTGAAATCGGTGGAGCAGGAAAGTGTTCGGCTGCGGGATTCATTCCCGCACCGGAAAATCGCGATCCTGCACGGCCGGA
>JACRIG010000020.1 GCA_016215715.1 Candidatus Peregrinibacteria bacterium
AACGGCGGGAACGCGAACAATCCGCTCCTCCGTCCGGCGACGCCGCTGCGACTGTACGCGCCGGCCAACGACGTCTTTGATAACTCCGGCGGTACGGTTATGCCGTACCAGACACTCCCGCAAAATCTGTGGGGGCTGGGGCCGCTCTTCTATTACTTCAACCTCACCTTCCCGTGGCTGCTGGGTATCGCGGCCGGGGTGTCGATCCTGCAGGCCATCGCGGGAGGGATTCAGATCATGATGTCGGGCGGCAGTGAGCAGAAGAGCGCCGGAGAGTCGAGACTCACATGGGCGCTCATCGGCCTCGTCCTTGTGGGACTGACGGGCTTTATTCTCCGCGTTCTTAACCCGATCTTCTACCGATGAGTCTGCCATTCTCCATCCTCGGATTCCTCTCGGAGCTGGCGCATGCCCAGCAGCCGCCTCCGGCTCCGTGTCCGGCGTCACTGCCCGGCTGCGGACAGGCGGCCAACCTCGTAACCTTCGTCATTCCCCGCATCATCGAATTCATGCTGAAAGTTTCCGGAGCGGTCGCGGTCGTGATGATCATCTGGTACGGCCTTATGCTCATCATCAACCTCGGTGATGAAACGAAGGTGACCAAGGGACGCTGGGGCGTTATCTATGCGGTCATCGGGTTGGTTGCCATCATCCTCTCCCAGATGGCCGTCAGCTTCGTCGTGACGGAGCAGTACGGTCAGGCGGTGCCCGCCGATCTCGTCCTCGGGGGCATCCTCCCCTCGGCTGTGCGCATCATGCTCACCGCCACGAACATCACCTTCGCGCTATTCATCGTCTACTACGGCATGCGGATGCTGATCGCGCAGGGCGCGGCGGATGAGTACAACAAGGCGCGCACGGGAATCCTCTGGACGGTTCTGGGCGCTGTGCTCGTCAATCTTGCCAATACCATCGTGCAGATCACCGCTTCCTTCTTCGGTCTGTAATCATGTCGCTCCTCTCCTTCATCATCGATGTCTTCAGTCCCGTCGCACATGCGGTGGTGCTCAATAACGCCGGTACGTGGAGTCCGAACGCCGGACCGAATATGGGCGTCATCTCGATGTGGACGACGATCTGTTCCACGCTCCCGTTCTGCAACGTCGGCGCCGCGGCGCCGGTCTTTTTCCTGGGGAAAGTGATCCGCTTCATCTTCCTCGCGATCGGCGGGGTCGCGGTGTGTGTCATCATCTATGCCGGCCTCACGCTGGTGACGTCGCAGGGCAACGATGAAGTCTGGACCGAAGCGAAGAAAATCATTATCTACGCGCTCGGGGGCATTGTGCTCGCGATCCTCGGGAATGCAGTGGTGACGTACGTGATCGTGACGTTTTTGCCGCAGACGCTGCAGTGAGGATGGAGAGGAATAAGAGGAAGTAGAGGATGAAGAGGAAGAATATCGGGTGATAGTGTGCTATCCTCTTTTTCGTCTATTTCTTCTCATTCTTCTAAATCTTCCGTCATGCGCCAGTACATCACCACCGCCATCGACTTCCCGAATGCGGCCCCGCATCTCGGACACGCGTACGAGAAAATTCTCGCGGATGTCATTGCCCGCTGGTTCCGGCTGCGCGGGGATCAGGTGCGGTTGCACGTCGGCACGGATGAGAACGGGATCAAAATTCAGCAGACCGCAAAGGAGGCAGGCATCACACCGCGCGAACTTGTCGACCGCAATGCGCCGCTCTTCGAAAAACTTTTCCGTGATCTTCACATTTCCTACGACTATTTCATCCGCACGGCGGACCCTGTGAGTCACTGGCCGACGGTCACCGGACTCTGGAATCGCCTGAAAGAGAACGGGTATCTGGAGAAGAGGACGTACACCGGACTCTACTGCACGGGCTGCGAAAAATTTGTGTCGGAGAAGGATCTCGTCGACGGGAAGTGCCCCGACCACGGCGTTGCGCCGCGGGAGGTGAGTGAGGAGAACTGGTTTTTTCTGATGAGTAAGAAGCAGAAGGATATCGAGAAGCTGCTTGATCCCAAGTCCGGGAGTTATCACATCGTGCCGTCATGGAGAGCGAATGAAGTGCTGAGCTTTCTGGAAGGCGGACTCGAGGACGTCTCCTTTTCCCGCTCAAAGGAAACGCTGACGTGGGGCGTTCCGGTGCCGGATGACCCCGATCAGGTGATGTACGTCTGGTGCGATAACCTCACGAGTTACATCTCAAGTCTGGGATACTTCACGGACCATGAAATGCGCGAGTGGTGGGACGACGCCGAAGTCACGGACATCATCGGCAAGGATATTGCCCGTTTCCACGCCATCAACTGGCCCGCAATGCTTGAGTGTGCCGGCGTGCGCACGCTGGATCGTCTCCTGATTCACGGTTTTATTACGAATGAAGGAAGAAAAATGAGCAAGACACTCGGTAACGTCGTCGACCCGGTCGACATGCTCGCAAAATTCGGCGGCAATCCGGATCCTCTTCGATTCTTCCTGATGCATGAAATTCCGGTCGGCAATGACGGGGATTTTAGTGAGAAGCGGATGGAAGAAATGTATGACGCGAAGCTGAGGAATCAACTCGGGAATTTACTGAATCGTGTACTGGTGCTCCTGAAAAAAGAAGGCGGCACGGTCAGCGTTCCCGCGGACGATACGGATGCGCAGCATGCGGCTGACGGATGGAAAGAGTTTCAAAAGAAAATGGATGCGTTCGAGATCCACGCCGGCATCCAGCAGGCATTTGAACTCGTGTCGACGCTCAACACGGGGTTCGACCACTCGAAGCCGTGGAAACTGGAAGGACAGGAGCGGCTCGACATGCTCGCGCGCTTCGCGGAGTCGCTCCGCCACGTCGCGCTTCTGCTCCTGCCGTTCATCCCTGCAACCGCGCAGGCGATCAGCAGGCAGTTGAATGTGCCGTACGCGGAGAAAATGCTTGAGAAGAATTTTGTCATCACGGATGCGATGAAAGAGTGGGGGAGTCAGAAGGACTGGAAGACAGTCGGGGAGCCGGCGATTTTGTTTGCGCCGCTCTCCTAAGTTCCCCTCTCCCCGCGGGAGAGGGTTAGGGAGAGGGGAGGTTTGTTGCGCATTCTTCCACTGTGATACACTGCTATTGCTCTCACACAGCGAGTATCGGGCGTCAGCCGCGAAGTCGAGGCGAGGGGAGCATGGTTCGTCGGGCTCACCATGACAGAAAGGAGTCCTCTCTTATTTCTTTTCCACTCTTTCTATGTTTGATCCTATGTCGGAATTGTCGGGTCCGCCCCAGCCAATGCCTTCGCAGGGCGGCGGGTCGCCCCATCGCGGCGGAGGCGATAACCGTTCCTTTGCGCAGGACATCCACTCCGTCACCATCCACGCGCGCCAGCGGACGTTCTACATCGACCTGAAGCAATCGGGCAACGGCAAGTTCTTCAAGGTCTCGGAAAAATCCCGCGGCGGACAGAAGACGACGATCATGTTTGACTCCGAGGACCTCGATCAGTTCATCGCGGCGTTTGCGGAGATGAAGAGCAAGCTGTGAGGATGAAGAAGAATGAGAAGAAATAGAGGAATGAGAGGAACATTGTTCTTCGCTCCTCTTTTTCTTCTACGTCCTCTTCATCTTCTAAATCCTCTACATCCTCTTATTCGCTCGGTACCACATACCCATTCACTCCCGGATTAATCAGCAGTGCGGTGAAGATGATTTTCGCGGCCTCGCTGCGCGTGATGGATGCGTCCGGACGGAAGGTACCATCGCCGTAGCCTTCTATCAGCGCAAGAGAGAACGCGTCCTCCACGACTTTCCGGAACCACACGTCCGCCGCAACATCTCCAAAGGTGATCGGCGTCACTTCATCTGGGAGCGGCGTGAGGCGCGTTGCCTTCAGGAGCATCTTGAGCGCCTCAGCCCGTGTGACGGCTGCGTCCGGACGGAAGGTGCCGTCGGTGAATCCTTCGACGATTTCTTCCGATACGGCGGTGGCAACGACGCGGCGGCGGAACGTTCGGTCCTCGCTTTCGTGCGGGCGGAGGGCCGCGACGTCGGAGAAGGGTGTTTTAGCTTCGCTGCCGCCCTGCAGCAGGATGCAGCTGCTATAAAGGGCCATCTTCAGAAATTCGAAGCGCGAGACGGGACGGTCGGGGCGGAAGATGGCTCCTGTGCCGCTCGCGTATCCGCTGATGATCGGGAGACGATGGGGGAGAATCAGAATGCGCTGGAGGTGCGTGACGATATCGCGTGACCAGTGACCGGCGATATCCGGCAGTGCGGGAATGGTTCCGTCGTAACTGAGGCACGGACTTTCGGTCGGGTTTTTCCCCTCCTCCACTTCCGCTCCGTCGAGTGTGCCGTCGCGGTCGGTGTCCGCCTTCAGCGGGTCCGTGCTCTGCCTGTACTCCTGATCATTCCTCAGTCCGTCCCCGTCGGGGTCCTGCGCAGCGACAGTTTTGTCCTGCGATGGCAGTTTGTTTGCCTGCTCCCACTCGTCGGGCAGTCCGTTCTTGTTGTCGTCTTTAGTGGCTGCCCGGTCGCGGGGGAAGGGGTCTTTCCCGTCGGGCACGCCGTCGCCGTCGGTGTCCGGATTTTTGGGGTCGGTGCCGATATTTATCTCGCGGCCGTTCGTCAGCCCGTCACTGTCCTGATCGTAGGTGAAGTCGTCTTCCTTTATAAGCGGATTACGCCCTCCCCGCGCTTCAGAGCCGTCCGCCTCCCCGCCGCCGTCGGTGTCGGCATTGTAGGGATCGGTTTCACCCGCATTGACGATGCCGTTGCCGTTAGCGTCCTCCAGTACATCGGAAATAGCATCGCCGTCGATATCCGCGTTCGCCGTCTGTGCGAGGAGATGCGTGTGGGGGAGTGTGAGTGTGAGGAGCAGACAGAGTGCCGTGATCCCGCGTTTCCATACATCCGCCTGCATCGGTTTTTTCCCCGCCTCCTGCACGGAAACGAGATGCAGCGTCGTGTCATCTTTGCAGGGGAGGGGAATCGAGTGCGTGCGTGGTTCCGGTGATGATTCCAGAATCTTGATCTCATGCCCGGAGAAAGAGCACGTGACGCTCGGCCACGGATTTAGTGCGCGCACGCGCCGGTCGATTTCTACCGCGGTCATCATCGCCGGATCAACGATGCCGTCTTCGCGCGAGAGTTTGCGGCAGATCGTGATGCCCTCCGCCGGTTGTTCGCTGGGCTGCAGCGGTTTTTTGAGTGTTTCTGTGAGCAGGTCCGCCCCCAGCTTCGATAATTTTTCCTTGAGTGCGGGTGTTGTCTCCCGCGCATCGATCCTGATTGATTTCGAAGCAAGAATCGCTCCGGCATCGAGTGCCTTTGCCATGATCTGCACCGTCACTCCCGTTTCTGTGTCTCCCGCGAGGATCGCATGTTCGACAGGGGACGCTCCTCTCCATCGCGGGAGCAGTGATCCGTGGACGTTGATCGGTGCAATCGATGGAAGATTCAGAATCTGCTCTCTGA
>JACRIG010000022.1 GCA_016215715.1 Candidatus Peregrinibacteria bacterium
GCGGGCAGCGCATCGAGGAGTCGGGCCCGAAGCCCTGGAGGGCCCGACGACGAGACGCAGGGCGGGCAGAGGAGGATTGGCGGCGGCGATCTTTTCGGAGTTTATCCTGAGCGAGTCCCTGCTTTGTCGCCCCTCGTCTCCGCATCGGGGTGACAAAGCAGGGACCGACGACGAAGGGCTACTTTCTTTTCTTAGGCCTAAGAAAAGAAAGTAGGGCCCGCGCCAGCGCCGTTCGACGAACTCACTATACCCCCGCTACACTCCACTCAATGAAAAAGATTCTGCTCACAGCGGCTTTCCTCTTCGCACCTCTCCCCGCTTTCGCCTATCTCCCCTCCCAACTGCCCCACACACATGGAGTAGAGCGGATCGCGACCGGCAATGTGCACCCGAGCAGACGCATCCTCGTGAGCGAGACACTGTTGCAGCAGATGCCGCGCAACGGGGAACCCACGACACTCGACACCTACCGCAACGATGCGTACAACCTGACGCTGCAGTACCCTGCGTCATGGCGGCTGGGAGAAAGTTTGTCCGGCACTCTCGTCAGCTTCGTCTCGCCGATTGAAAATGCCTCCGATCACATCCGCGAGAATGTGAACGTGATGGTGCAGGATCTGCCGGAGAACGCGATGACGCTGGAGACCTACAGCGAGGGAACGCTCCGGACGCTGCAGGCATTCACCCCGTCGATGACCCTCCTCGCGTCGAACGGCATGATCGTCGGGGGCCTCGCTGCTCACTCTATCACCTACCAGCAGGACACGCAGCTGGGGCGGATACAATTCCGGCAGGTCTGGTTCATCCGCGCAAACACCGCATTCCTCTTCACGTTCACCGCGACACCGGAGAGTTTCGAGACATATGAAAAATCTTTTGCAACAATGCTCAATACGATGAAGATCGGAAGCTGAACTTTCTCAAAGAGAATCTTGTTAATGCACTTTCACTGTCACCCATGAGAGTGTGTTATTGTTGAGTTCGCCGTAACTGATGGAAGAGCCATCGGTGCTGAAGACCGGTTTCCAGATTCGATCCACATGTGCTCCCTCCGTGCCATCCACGGAGAGAGAACAGGATTTCATCTCTTCTCCTGCCTTGCGACAGATTATGAAAGCAAGGTGCCTGCCCGATGGATCGAATATGAATTGATCGATAAATACATACTCACCACTCGCCGGGGAATACGATTGCTTTTCCTGGTCATCCAGGAAAACGAAAACGGTCGTACCTTTGCGCGCGCTGTAGGCAATACGCGACTCATCGGAATTCCATGTCACTCGCTCAATCGCATCGTAACGTCCGCTCTGCTTCGCGTTCCATGCAAGGTAGTACTGCGGATACATTGTCCCTGATGTCGCCGGAATTTTGACAATGAAAGCCGTGTGTCGGCCTGTGGGACTGAATAACGGCTCAAATACCGTTCCGTCCTGCATAAAGAGCGATTTCGGCGATCGAGTTGCGTCTTCCATCGTGATGGATTCTTTTTCACCAAGTCTGGACGCATAGACGATCGAACTTCCATCGGGACTGATACGGAACCAGCTGACCGAAGAAACAGGACTGGTTTTTCTCACCAGGTTGGCCGTGCCATCCATGACGACCACGAATTCCATGGCCGGCATTTCCGGCGGAAAGGAAGAAAAATACCCACGCAGAAATGTGCAATTGTCATGAGCGCTGCACCACTGCGTCTGCGCGACATACGCGAACCGGTTGCCCGTAAGCGGAACGACGTTGTTCTCGTAAGAAATACTGCCAGGCGCAGGGAAGGGAAGGGATATCTCTTTCGTTCCCAGCACCAGCGACACCGTGGCGATTTTTTCGCCATGCGGAGCGTGCGATGGCGGGGCAAAATACACGATCTGATTGGTATCCGGAGTAAAGCGTGGTGCACCGGGATTTCCCGCAGTGGCAGAGTAAGGGTAGTGTTTTTGTTCCTGACCATTCAGTACAACGAAATATTCATTATTCTCCGTCACAGCATATGCAAGATTTTGCCCGTCTGCACTGAAAACAGGATATCCGCGGATCTTAAATGGATCCCCCATGCCGGGATGTGCATTACCCGCGTTGTTTCCTTCGACAAATGCCCACTCCACCCCCATTCCACTTGTCCGGGATGGGTTTACACGCACATAGGCGACCTTCTTTCCATCAGGACTGAAAACAACATTCGTGAAATGCGGAAGGTTCATATTATTCGCATGAGCTGAATAGGGAACAAACGTGGAAGGTATGGTTGCCAGCACCGTTCTCCCGACTTCCGTGAAACTATTTTTGGAAGGCGGAACCTCGCTGACTGCACCGATTTCTTCGTACGTGAGCGATGGTTTCGAGTCGTCGTGGGCATGGAGACGCGCGATCATCTCGGCCATTTGTCCGCGTGTCAGAAGCTGGTCAAACGACCGGATATCCGTAGGAATCGCATGGTGTTCCGCCAGGAGATCGATAAACGGCTTGTACCAGACGGGATCCGTGGACGATACATCTTTGAAGTACGCATAGGCGATGATCTTGGACGCCTCTGCCACATTGATCGATTTTTCCGGCCGGAAAGTGCGATCGTCATAGCCAATGACAAACGTACTTTCCAGCGCGTAACAAATGTACGGAGCGAACCAGGCATTCTTCGGAACGTCGGTGATGTAATCGGTCAGAAGACCCATGCCCATGATACATGCATCAATGGAATGTTTTGCGGCAACGCTTCCGACGATGATTTTCGTAAATTCAGCCCGATTGATGGTCGCATCGGGTTTGTATGTTCCATCGGCGTACCCCCTGACGATTCCGCGCGAGCGAACATACTCAATTGCTCCGGCATGCGGGTGATCCGCAGGGACATCGCTGAATGCGCCGTCGGCCGCAAAACCGGGGGAAAAAAGAACGAGAGCCGCAAAAGAGAGGAACGCTGAACGCATAGGAAAAAGTGTAAACAACAATGCACACTATAACAACCCCGCCTGCATCTGTTCCGGCAGCGTCCTACCCATTTTCTCGTACGCTTTTTTTGTCGCGCACCTGCCCTTCGCCGTACGCTGGAGAAAGCCCTGTTGCAGCAAAAACGGCTCGTAGACGTCTTCGATTGTTTCTTCTTCCTCTGCGAGCATCGCCGCGAGCGTCGAAACCCCGACCGGTCCCCCGCCGAAGCCGTCGATGATGGTGGAGAGAAGTTTGCGATCGGTGGCGTCGAGTCCGGTGGCGTCGATGTCGAGTGAGAGGAGTGTTGCGAGGACACACGCATCCGTTACCGTCGCTTCGCCACGCACTTCAGCAAAATCACGGACCGCGCGGACAAGACGATTGGAAATGCGGGGCGTGGCGCGTGCGGCGGCCGCGATCAGTCGTGCCGCAGAGGAAGCAAGCGGCACGCCGAGAATGTGCCCCGAGCGCTCAACGATCTTTTCCATTTCCGGAAGTTCGTAGAAGCCGAGCTTGAACTGGTGGAGGAACCGATCCCGAAGTGGCGCACTCACCGCTCCCGCTTTCGTCGTCGCACCCACGAGGGTGAAGGGCTTGATGGTGAGGCGCACACTACGCGCCGTCGGACCTTTCCCGATCATGATGTCGAGGAGAAAATCTTCCATCGCACCGTAGAGCACTTCCTCAATGACCGGACGGAGACGATGGATTTCATCGATGAAGAGAACATCGCCCTGTTGAAGATTCGTCAGGAGGGACGCAAGATCCCCCGGCTTCTCGATCGCGGGACCGCTCGTGACTCTCACCTGCGCGCCCATTTCGTGCGCGATGATGTGGGCGAGTGTGGTCTTTCCCAATCCCGGCGGGCCATGCAAAAGCGTATGCCCGAGCGGTTCACTTCTGCGCCGCGCGGCGCCGACGTGGACGGTGAGGTGCTCCTTGATCTTCTCCTGCCCGACGTAATCAGCGAGCGTGGAGGGCCGAAGGGTCTGTTCAATGGCCTCCGGCTCATCAGACGTGACGAGCGGATCGAGAGGACGAACCTTCCGGCGGGTGCGGGTCATGGTCACGGGAATGAGTGTATCAGAGGCAATACGGGTGTACAAACGTTCCCCCACAGAAGTTGACAAATAAAGTATATCATAGTAATTTGATATACCTGTTCGCGCCCTCCTTCTTGCGCTACGATCGCTTTCCATGACTACCCGCACGAAAGTCGTCGCTACCGGCATTATCCTCGCCGCCCTCATCGGACTGAGCGCCGCGGACTCTTTGGTAAACCAGTCGCATCTCAGTGCCTACATCCCGGACTTCGTGCTGAACGGCAACCGGACCGGAGCCCCCTCCGCGGGCACCGCAAAAATGAGCGGCCCGAACGTTGCGCAGGCCATGATCGATCTCGGCTTCACGGTGGAACGGTCTGCGGAGTTGTCACTCATTGAACAGATCGTCGGTGAAAAGGGAAAAGTGGAGGGACTCAAAATTCTGAAGGACGGCGACCGCGCAGGTTCCATCACCTGGGTGGAATCGGCGGATGTAAAAACGTACTTCGCCTCGCTGAAAGAATCGCTCCTGTCGTCCTTCTCCCCGAACGTCCGCGGGCTGCGGGACGCGACCGACACCCGGTCCGGCCTGCCTGTCCGCAACATCCTGACCTTCACCGACCCGGGCTTAAGTGAAGAGCGGCTCACCTTCGTGCGCGTCCGCGAGCGGCTGTACGAGTTCCACATTGCGAAGGAGGAGGAAGATGCATTTGATGCGGCGATTGAGGCGTTGACGACGAAGTAAAATCCCCCTACCATGCCGCGGCTATGGCAAAGAAGATCAAGAAGGTCATTAAAGTGCAGGCACGCGGCGGGCAGGCCAATCCCGCTCCCCCGCTGGGGCCCGCGCTCGGACAGGCAGGCGTCGACATTGCCGGTTTCTGCACGCAGTTTAACGCGAAGACGAAGGACCGGATGGGGCAGGTCGTGCCGGTACAGATCACGGTCTACGAAGACCGCAGTTTCAGCTTCATTACAAAGCAGCCGCCGGCCACATCCCTGATCATGGAGCGCGCGAAAATCGAGAAGGGCAGCGGCGAACCCAACCGCAACAAAGTCGGTAAGATTACGAAGAAAGATCTGGAGGAAATCGCAACTATCAAGATGCCGGACCTCAACGCCGCCGATCTTGAGGCAGCGAAAAAAATCATCGCGGGGTCAGCGAGGAGTATGGGGGTGACGGTTGAATGAGTTTTTAGTTGATAGTTTTTAGTTTTTAGTTACAGTCTTTCTAAAAACTACAAACTAAAAACTACCAACTCGGCCGGTTACGCAATGGCATTCTCGTGCACGATTTCACGGATGGACGTAGGCTACTGCAGATCTCCCCCATCTTTATGATGACTGCGTCTCCCCTCAGTTTTCTGTTCAGTTCGGCCGGACTCTTCTATCTCTTCCTGATTCCGTTGCTTGCCGTGCAGCTGTTTGGACTCCTCGCTGTCGCGGCACTGGTGCGTCCGGGCACACGCATCGCGGAGACCGGCAAAGCGATTTTGGCTATTCCTGTCAGACGCTCGGCATCCTGCTCATGTCGATCGGCGGTATTCCCACGCTCTACTCCGTGCTCGCGAGCCAGCCGCTCAGCAGTCCCACGTACACGTCTCTCCTCTTCCTCTTCGCTGTCGGCGGCATCACGTTCCTCTGGCATGACGATCACCTGAGCCGCATGGACGCTGCCTCCCGCGCCATCCCGCGGATGGTCTTCGGCTGCGCATGGAAATTCCTCGGCTTCGTCATCGTCCTGCTCTCGCTCCTCTCGTTTATGCTCCGCCTCACCCTGCAGGGCAATGCACTCCCCGACGGCTGGTGGGTCATGCATCTGGCGCTCCTCCTCTACGGTGTCATCCTCAGCTTCACAGAAATGGGCGTTCCCTCTTCCTCCGGAGCATTCCGGTCGCAGACGATGGTCGGCTCAGCGGCGATGAAGAAGAGGAAGAAATAATCAAAAAATCACCTCCTTTTTTCCCCTCTCCCCGCGGGAGAGGGTTAGGGAGAGGGGCGGCTGTCGGGGTAAAGCAAATCATTGACACAACAATCCCGCATCGCTTTGATGCCTCCCTGATACCGCAA
>JACRIG010000023.1 GCA_016215715.1 Candidatus Peregrinibacteria bacterium
CACGACCGTCATGGACGCATGGAGCGCATTCGAATTCGTCGGACTCCCTGAAGGAGAATTTTTCCTCGCGCACGCGTGCATCTATCTCGCAACTGCGCCGAAGAGCAACGCCGTGAAGCGCGCGATGGGGGAGACGAAGCGCATTCTGAATGAAGCCGCGACGATCGAAGTGCCGTTCCATCTGCGCAATGCGCCGATCAAAGGCATGGCGGATCAGGGGTATGGAAAAGGGTATCAGTACGCGCACAATGACGCACGCGGGATTGTCAGCGAAAATTATTTTCCGATCGGGATGGAGCCGCGGGTGATCTATGACCCGAGTAATCACGGATTTGAGGAGGAGGTGAAAAAAAGACTGGAGAGGACGCGGGGGATTTTGAGCGGACATGCAGTTGACTAAAATCACAATATATTTATAATATTTCCGTTCTTTTGCACCAAAGGCGGTTTCAGGCAAAACCAACCGCATCACCAAACGGAGAAGAAAAATGCAACATGCACTTGGCCCCGCTGCTCTCGGGCTCGCGATCGTTGCGATCGTAGCGGTTTACTTTTACCGCAAGCCGGTCACTCTCGAAAACACGCTCTTCGCGATGGCGGGAGCCATCAAGATAAAACGTGTGCGAAAAAAGCGCGGCAGGAAAACCGTGAGCGTCATGTCAGACGCTTTCGGCAAATTCAAAATCGAGGAAAGGCCCGACTTCACGACCATCCTGATCAAGGTCTCAGGATGCAGGGGCTGCATCAGGATCTGGATCGGTCACGATGGCGGAATGCAATTCCGCTACTCTACGTGGTTCTGGTCGACTCGACGACAACGCATCCATGAAGCTGACGCAGAAGTGATCAGACGCTTCGTGGCTCGTGTCCGTGCAGCGATCGAGACCGGTGCAGACGCGAAAGCACGTGTCTGAAACCGCCCCGCCAAAGAACTGCGGGCTGCATGGTAGATTCACCTCTACCGCGCAGCCCTTTCGTTGTGCGCACGAAACGCATACACTGTTTCGTGATGTACAAATTCCGGATTGCTGCGGCTGCACTTTTTCTCCTCGCCGGCTGCACGCAGACATTGACCCTCACTCCCACTGTTCAGCATTCGCAGTACAGCATCCGCGTGGAGATGCCATCGACAATCAATGCCGGAGATCCGGTATCGCTGCGCGTTTCTATTTTTTCAGGAGGCATGCTCCGCGACGTCTACACTGATTACCGGATGCTTCATGTCATCATTGCAAGTGAAGATCTGCAGGATATTTCCCACACCAATAGCCCGCAACCCGCAGGCACAGGGATATTCGGGGTACCGCATACATTCACACGGGCAGGACGCTACAAAATCTGGGCGGAATTGGGGGATGTGCGGATACCCAATCCTCACGATCAATTAGCGGACATCATTGCGCATGCGGCATTCACGGTCGGGGGGACGTCCGTTGCGGGGCAAGATTCGTTAGAATATTCACAACGCTCAACGATCGGAGATGCAACAATAGTCATCGGTCCTGCGGTGATCCATGCGGGAGAAAAAGTACCTCTCACCGTCGCGGTGCATGATGCCGGAGACGCACCTGTTTCGCTTCTGTCACCCGAGGGGGCGTACTATGCGATCGTCGGCGACCATCTGAACTATTTCCGCCACGGACATCTGCTGACGCAGAAGGATCGGATGAGTGTCACGATCCCGACTGTTTTCCCCGTTGCCGGTTCGTATGGTCTCTGGGTGGATACATTCCCGATTGTGGGAGGGCGGGTGCAGAGCAGACAGGGGAGGTTTTTGATGGAGGTACGGTAGGGAATTCTGCTTCGGTTTCTTGTATCCTGGCATTGCATTTTTTATGATTTATGATATAATATAAAAGTAACGAAAACCCAGATGAACACCCTCAAAACCTTCGCACTCCGACACGATCAGCTGCCTGCGTTTCATGCAGGGTATCTGGTCCTCACGATTCTCATCGCCTCGATGCTGCATCTGGGCGCCTTTGCGATCCTCATCGCGGCACACATGACGCTCGACAGCGTGAAGTACCGTGAATTCCATCATTACTCGTGGAGAAAGACGGTGAGGGCAATGGTCCGCGAAAGTCTTGTCGATATCACCCTCCTGATGCTCGGCATCCTCTTCGCGGTTTACCTGCATCATTCATTGCCCCTCATCGCGGGTTTAAGCGGCCTCTACCGCAGCGAAGTAACCGTGGTGCGGGCACTGGGCATGCTGATCCCCAGAGTCAAAATCTTCTACGATTTCCTCGCGATTCTGAGCAACATCCACCGCTATCTGAACCGCGTGCCGACGTACCTCGGAAAGCCGTGGACCGCCGTCGAATACGTCTGTGCCCTGAGTCTTGCACTGATGATCGTCCTGCTGCTTTTAGCACCGCTGGTGCTTTCCATTGAGACGTCGCGTTTCCTCTGGATTCTGGGATCGGAGATGGTGCCGTGGAGGATTTAGATTGGCACGCCTTCCGGAAACAACTCCTCCTCAATCCTTTTTGCTTCGGCAAACCACCGGTCATTCTCAGGCGTCCGGTTTCCGTTTGTGTAGCGCGCGCGGAAGTCGCTGAAGCGTTCTTCGAGCGTTACCATTTCATCGCCCCGCACGCGCTTGTCGGCGTAGAAGAGAATTTTCTGTTCGACGGTTCTGCGCTCGGGTGAGGGAAGGTGCAATCCATGAACGGCGACGGCATCCGCGAGGGCGGCGAACCCTTCGTCCCGGAGAAACTGCGCGCATGCCGCTTCATGTCGCAATCCCGCAAAGCGCTTCTTCCATACCTCCCATACTCCGCGCTCCTGTGACGTTTCGCGTACCTGCGGCGGACCGGAGGCTGTGTGAAAATCAATGAAACGGAAGAGATCGTGCAGCTCTCCGGCTCTCTGCAGAAATGTCAGACGGCAGGGCTTTCCGGCGTCGATACAGGCCTGACCGAGCTGCACCGCCGCTGCGGCAACCGCTTCGCAGTGCGCAACGATGTGCGGCTGCAGCGCAGCATCCTTGCGCCATTGCACAACCTGCTGAGCGTCCGGAAGGGGGAGGGGATCGAAAGAAATCTGCACGGTGCGTTCTGCGCCTTCTTCATGGAACCCAATCGTCATGCAGGGCTCCGCGATCGCTCCTTCCGGCAGGCGATCACTCCACTCGATGCAACGGATGCCCGCGTGATCATCGGTTGCATGGACCTGTGAAACGGCATCGCGCTGCGAGAGACGATAGAGATCAAGGTGAGTGAAAGGCGTCCCGTCCCGCGCCCTGTAACGCTGCTCAAGAGCGAAGGTGGGGCTCGTGACCGGATCCTCTATGCCAAGACCCTGCGCGAGGCCCTGGATACAGGTCGTTTTACCCGCCCCCAGAGCTCCGGTGCAGAGGATCGTCAAAGGGAACTGGTACAGCGTCGCAGCAAGAGAATTGCCGCAAAAAGCCGTTTTCTCTGCACTGGACAGCCTTATAGATATTAGATCATTCATTGACCTTTTTGGCAAAAAATGATATTATATCCATAAGACAAAACACACCTATGAACCTCACCAAACTCACGACATCGCGCTCTCAGGGCTTCCGCGGAAAGCCTCTTCATCGGAAGTCCGAACACAAGCTGAAGGCGATTGCCTACCTCAGAGAGAAATCGTCGTTTCTGATTGCAGCGGTTTCGCTCGTCGCCTTCGTTGCAGGAAATATGATCGGGAGTCATGGGGTGTATGCGGTTCTGGCCTCGGTCTGGGGCAAGTACGATGATAGCCTCATCAGTTACACCGGAACAGTGACGCCCATCGCTCTCGTTCCGGATTACAACGCGTGGATGAAGACCGGCGGGGGAATGCCGGAGGAAGCGGCCTTCGGACAGGTTCCGAAAGAAGTACTGATCCCGCTTCCGTCGTACGATGCCGCTCTGCAGCGCGCCGGCAGTGCGGACTTTGCCATCGGTTTCATGGGGTCCTACAAAACCGGAGGCGACGGGACGGGGAGCCACCCCGGTGTCGACATCCGCGCCCCGAAGGGGACGCCCGTCCGCGCGATAGCAAACGGTATCGTGACGGACGTGAAGGATGACGCAGGCGGCTTCGGCAGGTACATCGTCATCCGTCACCCGCACATGCCCGACCCTACGAACGCACAGAAGACGACGGTCCTCCACTCTGCCTACGCGCACCTCGATTCGCAGTTCGTCGCCGAGGGTGACGTCGTCCAGAAAGGTCAGCAAATCGGACTCGTCGGCAGGACCGGCTACGCCACGGGCAATCACCTTCACTTCCAGATCGACCGGGACACACTCGCGGACGGGACGCCGATCGCATGGCATCCCTTCTGGCCGTTCTCGGGTTCCGAGGCACGCACCGCGGGACTCAGCCTCGCGCAGGCCATCGACCTCGGCTTCATGAAAGACCGCGGCTACGCCTCCACCATCAGTCCGCTCGTCTACGTGCAGGCGAACTACGCGCCCGTGAAAGAAACGGTTGCGCAAAATCAAACGGGTAGCGCGTCATCGCAGCGCCCGCTCACCGTCGCCGAACGCGCGCAGGCGGAGAGCGCCAAGCTCCTCAGCATGCGTCAGGCCCGTCTGCAGCAGCGCCTCGCACGCCGCGGGACCCTCCTCGCTTCGGCGGCGAAAGACTCTTCTGCTGCGGATATCATCATCCGCGAGACGGTCGTCGCTTCTACCGCACTGCCTGCGTCACAACCGGCACCGGTCGTCACTCCACCCGCGTCCCCGCACTCTGGCGACGTCCGCACCATCGACATTCAGCATGCACCGACCTTCGCCGGCCGCGGATGGATGACCATCACCCTCACGCTCCGTGACGAAGAAGGGAACATCGTCGACGGCAGCAAACTTCCGCGCGACATCGCAGTGCGCACCGCCTACGGCGAAGCGGAAATCCGGCCGCAGGTGCTTTCCCCGCTCGACTTCCACGGAGGGCGTGCGGAAGTGAGTGTGCTGCCACGCGGACGCAGGACAATCGTCTTCACCGTCCAGCCGTTCGGGGTGCTGAGTGATCCGATGAAGTATGAGGGGGAACGGTGACGTTGCTCGTTGACTCGTTTCTCGTTGCTCGTTTTTGCTTTCTAAGATTGTCTCGTCAGGCAGGAATGCCTGACCCTGATTATAAAAATCATTTCTTTTATTTTTTACGAGGCGCAGGCATTCCTGCCTGCGGAGACAGACCTGCATAGAAAGACAATCCCGACATCAGCAGGAACAGCACAATCGCTGCGATGAATTTCCCGAAGGTCGACAAAAACAATGCCGCTATTCCGAACGCGATGCCGATTCCGGCCGTAAGCACAATCACCGCTTCCGGACGCCATCCGCGCGCAAGCAGCCGGTGGTGCAGATGTTCCTGTGTCCCGTGACTTTTGAGTGGGGAGTGACCGCCCGCGATTCGTCTTGCTGCGACGATCACAAAATCAATCAGCGGGACGCCGAGGACGAGAAACGCAGTTGCAACTTTTCCGCCCGCGTAGATGGTGAGGACTCCGAGCATCAGACCATAGAACATCGCACCGGTATCGCCCAGTAAAAGTTTCGGAGGCGGGAGATCGAAGAGCATGCCTCCGGCAGCGATGCCCGCGAGTATGAACGCGATGAGTGCGAGGGAAGGCTGATTGACCCGCGCACTCCATGCCAAAAATCCGATTGTGAGAAAACCGATGACCGCAAGCACACTCACCTGACCCGGAATGCCGTCGAACCAGTTGAGCGCGTTGATGGTGAGTCCGAGCCACACAATCGTGAAGAGGCCGCTCCAGAGGGGGAGAGGCCCGGCAACGGGAAGCGCGAACGTGAGGCGGTCAAGCGGGATGACATCGCCGCCCGTCAGAGAGGGGAGGGGACTGGTGAATGAGTAAATGCGGCTTCCGGTTGCGAAAATCAGGAGACTGACGATCACCTGAATCAGGAGTCGCAGCCATGCCGGCAGGGGACGGCGATCATCGATGAAGCAGAAAACTGCGAGCAGAATGATTCCGATCACAAGGCCCGCATTCTGGAGAACGAGAGGGGAGCGGGCGAGGAAGAAAATCAGAAACAGAAGAACGGCAGCGATGCCGGCGGGGTAGGGGATTCGGCTTCGTTTGATGCCATACCGCTCGGGGAAATCCGTCAATCCCAGACGCGGAAAAACAAACAATACGCACCTGTGAAGAATGACCGAAGCGGCGAAAGCGAGAAAGGGGAGTGCGGGCACGTGGAGCATCATATACAATTCCGACGATGGCGTCCTACCACCTCCTCTCGGACATCGATTTTTCAGGAAAGCGTGTGCTCATGCGCGTTGATCACAACGTTGATGTTGATGAAGACGGAAAGCTGAAGAGTGACGAAAAGATCCGCGCGACACTCCCGACGATCGAGTTGCTCCTGAAGCAGAAGGCAAAGCTGATCCTCATGACGCACGTCGGACGACCGAAGGGGAAGGTGGACCCGCGCTACTCCACCGCAGGAGTCGCAGCTCACCTCCGGACGCTGCTCCCGAATACGGGCGTGAAGCACATTACAAGTACTGTCGGACCGGAAGCGGAGAAAGCGGCGATTGAGCTTGAGGGGGGACATATTCTTTACCTCGAAAACGTCCGCTTCTCGCCGGATGAAGAGGGGGAACCGGAGCAGCAGAAAGTGCTTGGACAGAAGCTGGCTGCGCTCGCGGAAGTTTTTGTGAATGAAGCATTCGCTTCCTGCCATGAGTACGAGGAAGCGAGTACCTGTGCGGTCGCACGATTACTTCCCGCCTATGCCGGCATCAATCTGCAGAAGGAAATAATGATGCTGAGCCCCGTGCTGCACGACCCCCCGCGACCGCTCACACTCATCATCAGCGGCGCGAAGATGGAGACCAAAATTCCCGTCATCGAACACTTCCTCGGCAAAGGCGACTTCATTCTCCTTGGCGGCGCGATCGCCAATACCTTCCTCGCGGCAAAGACCGGCTCCATCGGACGATCAAAATTCGAAGCGGATCGCATGGATGAAGCGAAGAAGATTATGGAGCGAAGCGGGAAAAATGGAGCTGCCGTCCTCGCAATTCCGACGGACTGCGTCGTCGCATCGCAAGCGTCTGAGACGGCGCAGAAGAGCACAGTGAGCGCAGACAGCGTTCCAAAAGATATGAGCATCTTCGATGTCGGAAGCGCAACAATCGATCACTACATTTCCGTCATTGAACAGTCCCGTATGATCGTCTGGAACGGGCCGATGGGACTCTACGAAATGGAGAACTTTGCGGAGGGGACGAAGCGCATTGCAGAGGCTGTCGCAGCCGCAACAAAAAACGGAGCCGTCACCATCGTCGGCGGGGGAGACACGATTGATTTCCACGCGCGCCACAACCTGCCGCTCTCCGCCTACACGTTTGTGAGTACGGGGGGCGGGGCGATGCTGGAGTTCATTTCGGGCAAGCCGATGCCGGCGCTGGAGGTTCTTCGTTAGGTATGGGTTACGGGTTACGAGTTACGGGATAATTTTCTCGTAACACGTAACTCGTAACTTTTAACCCGGCACGAATTCGACTAGTCGCGTATTATATCACACGATGCCCGTCGAAACTCCCATCACCGTTCTGCTGCCTGCGGAGGAGGAATCGTGGGGGGGATTCGTCACGCGGGTGAAGCAGACGCCGGGAGAAGTCCTGCTCGTCCTCTCCGGACGGGATGAGGAACTGGCAGCGCAGGAGGACATCCGTACACACTTCCTGAAAGGATGCGCCTCCATCCGCGACCGGCTGCGCCTTGCGACGAAGCAGCCCGTCGTCATCAGGGAGGCGCGGGCGCTCGGCATGCGTGTCCTCGACCGGACGAAGTACGTGAAGCTGCTGCTCGCGGGTCACCCGCAACTGGGCGAGGCGCTGCGCGTCTTCGCGCCGCACCTGTGGCGCCAGCAGATCAAGTCGCGGCTTCAGCGGGTGGGACTTCTCTCCATCCCGAAACTCCGCATCGGCATACTCGTCGGCTTGAGCGTCTTCCTCTTCCTCTTCGTGATCCTGCGACTGCTGCCCTCCGCGACCGTGACCATCAAGCCCCGCGACGAGCCGATCAGCCAGACAATGAACCTGCTCCTCGTCCAGAGCGGAGCCGCCATCGACACCATCCACCGGGTGCGGACGATGCCGCTGATACCGCTGACGGTGAGCCTGCGACGGACGATCACCTCCGACTCCATCAGCAAAGAATTCATCGGGACGTCCGCCACGGTCGACATGACGATCGTCAACAAATCGGAGCAGGCGTACTCGCTGAAAAAGGGAACGCGCGTCGCCAATCAGGCGGGCATGATTTTCCGTCTGCAGGAGCCTGTGACGAATCTCCCGGCGGGAAAGGAAGTGACCGTGCGCGCGAAAGCGGATGATGCGGATCTCTACGAACAGATCATCGGCGAGCGCGGCAATGTTCCCGCCCGACTCACATGGGAAATTCCGGGGCTTTCCCCGGAGGAACGAAAACTGGTCTACGGAGAGAACCGGAAGCCTGCAACCGGCGGCACGACCGCTTACCGCAGGGTGCTGCGAAAAGTGGATCTGGACCTCGCGCTGCACCGGCTGGAGCAGCAGCTGCTTGCGACCGCGAAGGAGAACGTGGAGAGCGAGAAGGTCCGGCGCAACGCCACCGACGCAAGCCGGCTGCTCGCGATTCTGTCGTACCCGGAACTGACGAAGGCGGTCTTCTCCGGCGCGGCATTGCCGCTGCAGGACCTCGGCAAAGAAGTATCGTCGTTTACGGTGGAGCAGACACTGACATACACGGCGCTCTCCTACGACAGTCAGGCAGTGCTCGATATGCTCAGCGAGCAGTTACAGTCGCATGCGCAATCCGGCAAGCAGATCGTGGAGGACAGTCTCGCGATGACCAACCTCGATGTCCGCGTCATCAGTTACGATGACAACCTCTCGTGGGTGAAGCTGACGGTGGAACTCATCGGTCGGGACCGCTTCATCCTTGACCCGCTGACCCCGACGGGCGCGCTCTTCGGGAAGAAAGTCCGCGAGAAGATCAGCGGCATGGCAAAGACGGAGGCGCTGCGGATCATCAAGAACATGCCGGAAGTCGAGCAGGTGACGATCCGCATCTGGCCGCCGTGGCAGGGGAGGCTGCCGTCGATTCCCCCGAATATTTCCATTTCGCCGCAGTAGCGGTCATGTAGAATCCCCGCATGAAGCGCAGTCCGCGAAACATGCTCGGCGAGGATCTGGCGAAGATGCTCAAAGGCGGCGTCATCATGGACGTCGTGAATGCAAAGCAGGCAAAAATCGCCGAGGCTGCCGGTGCGTGCGCCGTGATGGCACTCGAGCGCGTCCCTTCGGACATCCGCAGGGACGGGGGAGTCGCGCGCATGAGCGACCCCGCTCTCATCAAAGAAATTCAAAATGCCGTATCGATTCCCGTCATGGCGAAAGTGCGCATCGGACACAGTGCGGAAGCGCGGATTCTGGAGGCGCTTGCAGTGGATTTCATCGACGAGTCCGAGGTGCTGACTCCTGCGGACCCGTTCGATCATATTGAGAAGAGCGGCTTCCGGACGCCCTTTGTCTGCGGCGCGACGACGCTCGGCGAGGCGCTGCGAAGGATTGCCGAAGGAGCCGCGATGATCCGGACGAAAGGGGAGGCGGGGACCGGCAATGTCGTCGAAGCTGTACGCCATCTGAAGATGATCGCGCGTGAAATTGCCTCGCTTCAGACGATGTCTCCGGCCGCGTTGCAGAAGTGGGCGACAGCGGAGCGCGTGAGTGTCGATCTTGTGAAGCGTGTCCGGACCGCGAAACGATTGCCGGTTGTAACCTTCGTCGCGGGCGGCATTGCCACGCCGTCCGATGCCGCACTCGTCATGGAACTCGGGGCCGAGGGTGTGTTTGTCGGGTCTGGCATCTTCAAATCAGCGAATCCCGCGAAGACTGCGGCAGCTATTGTGCAGGCGACGATTCATTTCCTTGACGGCGTGAAACTCGCGGAGGTTTCCTCCGGACTCGGAAAACCGATGGTGGGACTCGAGATTGCGCAGCTCGCGATGACAATGCAGGAACGGGGCCGCACAATGTGATGCTACTTCATAATTCATAATTCATAATTCATAATTCATAATTCATATTCCCATGCTCGCAGGCATTCTCGCATTTCAGGGTGACGTCGCAGAGCATGCCGCTGTGCTCCGGACACTGCATGTTCCTTTTCAGGAAGTGCGCACGCTCGCGGATCTGGCTCCGGTCACACATCTGATCATCCCCGGCGGGGAGAGTACCGTCATGGGTCGCTTCCTTATCTTAAGCGGCATCGGAAAAGAAATGACGAAGCGGGTGAAGCAGGGGGCACTCTCCATCTTCGGAACGTGTGCGGGGGCGATCCTCCTCGCGCGGAAAGTGAAGGGGAAGAATGCTCCCGCTTCGTACGCGCTCATTGATATGACTGTCGAAAGAAATTCCTACGGAACGCAGGCACAGAGTTTTTCCGCGAACATTGCCGTCAAAGGGATTGCGAAACCGATCTCCATGGCCTTCATCCGCGCGCCAAAAATTCTATGGACCGGCAGGGGGGTAGAGGTTATGGCTTCACATAAGGGTAATCCCGTTATCGTCCGGCAGGGGAACATCTGGGCTTCGACGTGCCATCCGGAGGTGAATGGAAACGTGGAGTTGCATGCGCTGTGGCTACGGCAGGCAGGAATGCCTGCCCCTCATTTAAAATAAAAAATCAACTTCAGGCATACTGTGTACATGCACCGGTCACCTTCCAGGAAAATTTGGCGAAAGATCCTCTGGGGACTTTTGTTCACCGTTCTTTTTATGCTGAGCGTGGTCCTCGGGACAACCGTCCTCATCCTCTCGCGATTCTCGGGCACCGCTCAGCTTCCATCCGAATGCGGCGTCGTCTTCGGTGCGGCCGTGTATGGCAGCCGCCCGAGTATGGCCGTCATGCGCCGCGTCGATAGAGCGGCCGATCTCTATCGTCAGAAAATGCTCTCGAAGATTTTTGTGACCGGCGGGAAGGGGAATGGCGCACGACTGAGCGAAGCTGCCGTCATGAAAGCCCGCCTCCTGAGCGAGAATGTTTCCCCTGCTGACATTTTTATGGAGGATAAAGCGCGTTCCACATGGGAAAATCTCCTCTTCACGCGTCCCCTCACCGCCGGCTGCACGTCTGTAACCGGCATCAGCGATGCTTTCCACCTCGCACGTATCGAACTCCTCGCACGGCGGCAGGGGTGGAAGACCATACAGACGTATCCCGCCCCGAGACCCCTTTCTTTCCGGCTGGAAATGCAGGGTCTCGAACGTGAAGTCGCAGCGTACCTCTACTACGCACTGCGACTCGACAGAATCTGGAACATTGCACCGACGGCAATCTATATAGAACAGGGTAATCGTATCGACACACCGTCCGTTCTTGTAAATTAGGCGGAAGGCCTTCCGTTCCATCTCTTGCTTCTCGACTGTGCGTGGACGTCTGTCCTATTCAAACCCTGTCCTAACACGAATTCATTGGTAGACGCTCGCTCTGCCTGCTCCAATCCTTCGATTCTCCACTGAATCCGGTCATGGCAAAGACTGCAGAGATCAGCTACTTTCTGCCGCGTCAACTCATGAGCATGTCCGAAAAAGTCCTGTGCGACATTAATGACCACTTCGTGCGCTCGCTGTCCGTCTCCAAGAACTGCACCATCCCTCACCTGATCCACAGTCATCCCGTCCAGTCCGGCATCAATCCTGAATTTATTCGCGATACGGAGAAACTGAGCAAACTTCGGACTTTCGAGTACCTGATTTAATGACGTGCACTTTGTTACATCACTGCACGCAACATCGATTTTTTGATATTGTTCTGCGAGAGGAATCATATGAACTGAATCTAATTCTTTTTGTTCCATTGTCAATTGCATATTCAAGATAAAATGCATTATCTTGAATCTATGAAGGATCCCGAACCCCACTCCCCGCTTGCTCAGGCCGCAAACAGATACCTGCAATACCTGCAGGCCGAGGAAAACAAATCACCGCTCACAATCCGCAATTACCGGCAGTCGCTGGATATCCTCCTCGCACTCTGCCCCGCCCGCTCCCCTGCCGACATCGCGAAGGAAACGGTGCGGGCCTACAAGCAGGCTTTGCATGAATTCCGCGCGCGAAACGGCAATGAACTGAGTATCCGGACCAAAAATCACCATCTGACGATCCTGCGGGCATTACTCCGATATCTGGTGCAGGAAGAGGAGCTCGACGTCCTGTCACCCGACTGCGTGAAGCGGTTTAAAGAAGAGAGCA
>JACRIG010000027.1 GCA_016215715.1 Candidatus Peregrinibacteria bacterium
CCGAAAGGACACCACATGGCAGCGCGTCCGCGACACTCACGATCCCTCGTCCTTCTTTCTGCCGACAAAATGCCGATGAGAAAGAACACGAGACAAACAACCAACCCGACACAGCCTCCGGTCAACAGCAAGAAGCTCATGGCTTCCTCCTGTAAGAGGTGCTCTTTCACTGCGTGTAACCGATCACATTATGAAAGAACACTAAATAGTATTATAATACGTAAAAATATTTAAAGCAAGTACCGTGTGACGCTCCTTATTTCGCCACCTGCTCCACGATTTTCGCAAAAACTTCAGGCTGGTGAATCGCAAGTTCACTCAGTGCCTTCCGGTCAAGCGCAATGTTGTGCTTCTTCAGTCCCTTGATGAACAGAGAATATTTGGAACCCGACGCACGGACGGCCGCGTTGAGACGGACAATCCAGAGCGAGCGGAACGTCCTCTTCTTCTTGCGGCGATCCATGAAACTATGCTGACCGGACTTGATGAGCGCCTCCTTCGCCTTTTTGAAGGTCTTGTGACGAAGTCCCTGGAAGCCCTTCGCCATACCGCGAATCTTCTTGTGCCTGCGATGCCGGACGATGCCGCGCTTAACACGCATACGATTAGAGGTTAGGGAGAACTCCTTTGAGACGGGCGTAGTCCGTCGGATGAATCATGAGGGTGCGATTCTTACGCTTGGCCTTCTTGTTCTTCTGCATCAGCAGGTGATTGCGGCCGGCGCGCTTCATCGCATACTTACCGCTGCCGGTCTTCCGGACCCGCTTCTTTGCGCCGCTGTGGGACTTCATCTTAGGCATAGGGCCGAGGATTATAAACATACTTGCCCGGAGAAGGAAAGGGCAAAATGACCGTTTTTGTTGCTCGTTGGCTCGTTGCGCGTTGCTCGCAGTCCGTTCGAGAAACGCGCCAACCAGCAACGAGCAACGTGGTTTATCGTTTCGGTCTCACCACCGCAATAAACTGATTCCCCTGCGGCTTGATCTCCTGCTCCACTTCGCTGACGTCACTGAGCTGCTGGATGAGCCCCTTCATCTTCGTGATCGCGTAATCTTTGTTCGTGAGTTCGCGACCGCGCAGACGGACCGAGAGCTTCACCATGTGACGCTCAGCGAGGAATTCCTTCGCGCGATCAACCAGACGATCAAGGTCGTGCTTTTCCGTGCGGAAACCGAAGCGCAGCATTTTCACCTCGGACTGCTTGCCGTGCGATTTCTGCTTCTTCTCCTTCTTCTGCAATGCATAAAGAAAGTGACCGAAGTCGCCGATCTTCACGACCGGCGGGGTCGCCTTCGGCGAGACTTCAATGAGATCAAGTTCCAGAGCCTTCGCACGCTCAAGCGCGACCGTCACGGGCACGATCTCCGTCACCCCCTCATCGTTAATGAGCATCACCTGCGGCGACGTGATCTGCGCATTCATGCGCGGACGCTTCTCCTGTTTCTGGAACCGTGAATTCGAATGGCGCTGGCGCAGGGGTAGAAAGGGGGAAAGACCGGAGCAGTATACAGGAAATCGTGGACGGAAAGGGAGTTTATTGGTTATTAGTTCATTAGTTATTAGTTATTTGCTTCCATCATAAACTAATAACCAACAAACGAACGAACTAATAAACTTACAGTTTCGAATACGCCCTCACTTCCATCGACACCTTTCTCCACTCTCCATCCAGTGCCGTCACCGTCATTCGGTCGGCCGTCAGGAAGCGTACGGGCCACAGATGCTGCTGCACGAGGACTCTGCCGAACTCTCCGCTGAAGAAATCCCGGATCTGCGCGAGGTCAGAGTGTGCAATGAATTCACTGAAGAGCTGCGCCGTCTCGCCGGTGAAGGCGCGCATCACTTCCTGATCGTAGGGCTTCGGGTCAAGCGCATAACGAAGGACGGGTACGCTGAGGAAGTGTTCGATGACCGCGACCGAGGAGGGGTCCTGTTGCTCGGTCATCGCGAGGAGATTCTGAATCTCAGCCGGACGGAGTGCATCGCTGATCGTGAGCAGCCCCGAGAGACGGAAGAATGTCAGCAGTTTCATGAGCCCCTCCTCCGTCACTTCAGCCTCGATGCGCAGCGGATGCGCGGTGATCCCTGAAACATCCGTGAGTGGTTCGCCAGGGAGAATCTGAACCGGAGCGAATGCACGCAGCTGCCCGGCGTTGCGGAAATGATCGTGCAGGACCGTGAGGAGCGTGAGCACGCGATCGAGATCGGGACTGGCGGGCAGGACAAACGTCGATACCACCTCGTCGGACGAGCCCTGCGCGGCAGCCTGCTGGAGTTCTGAAACTTCGATCTGACTTTTGAGAATCTGCAGACGCTTCTCGAGCGGCGGAATGGTGACGGCTGCGGGGAGTCCCTGCTCCTGCACCTGCCGGATGACGGATGCGTGGAGGGTGAGGAGCACGCCCGAGCCTGCGATAGCCATCAGTCCGAGCACGAATGCAGTGAGGGGCGAGAGGAGCCGCGGAAGAGAGGAGAGAAATTTCATGTCAGTGCGTGGCGTCGGAACGCAGGGTGATATCAAATGAAAAAGGTGAATGGAAAACGCCGGCCGGTTCTTCCTTCCTTTCAAAGAGCGGCGACGACAACTCTGCCGTAAAGGGAGCGCTGTGCAGTGCTTCCACAACCTGCGCGAGCACGGTCATGCTGCGCGGTCCGCTATTCCGGACAGTACCTTCCATATGAACTGTTTCCTTCCGCGCATCGATGCGCATCACACGGAAGACGATCGCATCCTTCTGCACTGCGGCGGCGGAGGCGATGGAGATGATGCTCTTCCGGATGGAAACGATGTCGGGCGCATCCGTCCGGCGGGTGCGAAGCTGGTCGTACACGGCATCATGGGAGGGCAGCAGAAAATCATCCCGCTTCTCCTCAGCATCCTTGATCTGCGCCCGCAGCTGATCCCGATAGTCACCGACCGCGGATGCGGAGAGTGCTCTACCGCCAAGATCGAACCGCGTGAAGTGCGGGAGGATGACGGTGAAGGAAATCAGAAGCAGCGCGAAGAGAGAGGTTCCGAAGAGGAAGAGCGGAAGGCCGAGGCGAGAAAGAACTTCGGACAGCGGACTTCGGACAGAGGGCGAACGATCATCCTTCCGATGTCCGAGGTCCGAGGTCCGAAGTCCTACGTTGGCGTGCGGGGTGTGCATAGGTATTCGTCTTATTATAGCGGAAAAGGCGTTTTCGCGCCAGCCTTCCAACCTTGTTGCTCGTTGGCTCGTTTCTAGTTGCTCGCTTTTTGCTTACGCAGCAATTCATAAAAAGCGAACAACGAATCAATGAGAAACGAGAAACGAAAAACGCACACTCTCTCTTTCCTGTATACTGTCTCTGTACTTCTTTCGTTCCTCTCCCGTGGAAGACCTCCTCCTGAAATTACAGGAACTGCAGTCCGCGATTAACACGGGCAAGGACTCTCTTTGAAGCAAGAAAATATCCTGAGAGGATAAAGGAGCTGGAAGCGAAGTCGCAGGAGCCGACGATTTGGGATGACCAGAAAAAAGCGAACGAGCTTTTTGCGGAGCTCCGGAGCCTCAAAAAATTGTGGGAGCCGATTGCAGGTATGAGTGAGGATGCTGCGAGTCTCATTGATCTGCTGAAGCATGCGGAAGCGGGTGACATGCAGAGTCTTGAAACAGAAACGCAGAAGCTGACGAAGCAATGGCAGACGATGGAACCGCAGTTGTATCTTGCCGGTGAATTTGACCGGAATAATTGTTACCTGAATGTCAGCGGCGGAGCAGGAGGAACGGAGGCGCAGGACTGGGCGGCGATGCTGCTACGGATGTATTTACGCTACTGCGAACGACAAGGATGGAAGACCACGCTCCTCGACAGAACAGACGGCGCCGAAGCAGGAATCAAGTCTGCAACCGTGCTCGTCGAAGGTGATCCCGCCTACGGATATTTCAAATGCGAAAAGGGCACACATCGTCTCGTCCGTCTCTCCCCTTTCAACGCCAAAAGCCTGCGGCAGACCAGCTTCGCACTCGTCGAGGTACTCCCCGAAATAAAAGATGCGGGAGAAATTCACATCGACCTCAAAGATCTGCGCGTCGACACCTACCGCAGCGGCGGCGCGGGCGGGCAGCACGTAAACAAAACTGAATCTGCCATTCGCATCACGCACCTTCCGACGAATATTGTCGTCAGCTGCCAGAGTGAACGGAGTCAGATTCAGAACCGTGAGCGTGCGATGCAGATCCTCGCGTCAAAACTTCTGGAAAAGCGCAGGTCAGAGGAGGAAGAGCACAAAACGGAGCTGAAAGGCGCGAAACAGAGCGCGGACTTCGGACAGCAGATAAGAAGTTACGTCCTGCATCCGTATCAGATGGTGAAGGATCTGCGGACGGATTTCGAAACGTCAAACACACAGGCGGTGCTGGACGGGGATATTCAGGGATTTATTGATGCGGAGTTGAAGAGATTAGCGAGAGAAAGTTTATAATCAAAAACCCCTCCTTAAGTCCCCTCTCCCCGAGGCCCCACCCCCCTCATCCCAACCTTCTCCCAATGGGAGAAGGAGAATGCTATCGCAACTGAAAACTTGCCCTTACCGTCACCATCACCTCTTTCTCAATACTCGATGTGTCATACGATCCGTAATCATCGACCGCAGTGGAATTCGGCGCGAGCACCTGCACCACCCCGATACTCGCGGACTTCAGCGACCCGACGGACTTCCCGTCGTTCTCCGCGATACTCGCTGCTCTGGCCCGTGCATCTTTGATAGCGTCTTTCAGGAGCGTCACGCGCAATTCGGGCAGCTTCGTTACGGTGTAATTGAGTGCCTGCGTCGAGAAGAGCACTCCCTGATTGATGAGTTCATCCGTGTTCTTGGCGATCTTCGTGACGCCCGCAACATCCGCCGAGCCGACATCCACCGTCTGTCGCAGAATGTAGTTGCGCGGCTGGCCGCTGTTCACGTTGTAGCTGTAATCCTGATCCATGAAGACCGTCGAGATCGTCACGTTCTTGTCATCAATCGTATTCTTCTTCAAAAACTTCGCGACGGCAGCGCTGTCTTTGCGCATCTGGTCATAACCTGCCTTGATCCCGTTGCTGTCGACCGAGCGTGTGAACTGCCCGCTCCAGAGCACCATGTCGGCCGCGACGGCCATCTTTGCAGAACCTGTGACCGGCAGCGGGTTGTCAAAAGAACGCACGCTGTAGAAGGTCCATGAGCCGACGGCGGCCGCGAGAACGAGACCGGCCGCGAGGATGGCGGCGGAGAGGTGAGATGATGATTGCGGGTGATCGAAATCAGGCATGCGCTGATGATACAGCGAGGATAAGGGAATGCTTCATTGACAAAATTTTGGGAATAATTATAATTTTTTTCATGGCCGAATTGGAAATTTCCATTAAAGATGAGCAGAGGAACATGGAGTCATCTCAAGTATTGGATACATCGCTTGATGGGATCGCAGCTCATTTTGGATTCCCGTCACTGGAAGAAATGTATCTGTTTATTCAGTATAATTCCTTGCTGTATGTCGGGGGGAAAAAATATGTTGCGGACGATGTCTCGCAATCCATTATTTTAAAAATGATTGAGGCTCCGCTTTCATTTCTGAAAGCAAATGAAAACAAACAATCCTTCTTCATGACAACAATCTTTCATATGACGATGCGACTGCTACACGGTCAGCGTCGCCGATTTGAGGTTTATTCGATGCAAATGCTTGACCATACAACCGGCGCTGGATTTGAAATAGAAAATGTGGTTCGCGATCACAGAGAGACGAATGACGATTCATACCTCATAGACATTATGCATGAATTGATTGCCCAACTGGATCACGTCGGTTTTCGTGAAGTGCTGAAAATGCGCGCTGAAGGC
>JACRIG010000024.1 GCA_016215715.1 Candidatus Peregrinibacteria bacterium
TACGACGGCTGCTACAACTGCACTCACAGCTACAACTGCGGGGAGACCGGGGATGGGTCGCATATGTCAGCAGGGGAATCACCACCGATGCTACCGCTTCAGATTTTCTCCGGCAATACGAAATTGCGTGTTAAGGTACTGACATGCAGGAACGCCTCCAAAAAATTCTCGCGGCAAATGGTTTTGGTTCCCGGCGCAAAGTTGAGGAATTCATCACCGCCGGACGGGTGAAGGTAAATGGCACGGTCGCGGTACTCGGGCAGAAGGCGGACGGGGAGATCGATACCATCGAAATGGATGGCCAGCCGGTGAAAGGCGGCGGGACTTTTCTGTATTATCTTCTCCATAAGCCGGTCGGGGTTGTGTGCACGAACATTGGACAAGACACTGCGAAAAATCCTTCTCCTCACTCTCAACGTATTAATACAGTGGAGGTACGCGGAGGGAAAAAGAAGAGTGGGGGAATGAAGCCGGGAACGAAGACCGTGCGGGATTTGCTGCCGCCGGAACTCCGCGGAAAGATTGTGACGGTCGGACGACTTGATAAAGATTCTGAAGGGTTGCTGCTCCTGACAAACGACGGGCAGCTGGCGCAGCACCTGATGCATCCGAAGTACTCTCATGAAAAAGAATATGAAGTGGAGGTCGATCGTGTCATTTCGGATTCAGCCCTCCAGCAATTGAAAAAGGGGGTCTACATTGACGGAGAGCCAACCAAGTCTGCGCGTGTGAAACGCTTAAGCGAAAACAAATTTTCAATGGCGATCAGCGAAGGACGTAATCGTCAGATTCGCCGCATGTGCGAGAAGATCGGGTGCATTGTCACAAAACTGAAGCGTGTGCGGATCGTGACGCTCGAGGATCGTTCACTGGCTGCAGGCTCACTGCGCGCCCTTTTGCCGTGGGAGGTGGATCAGCTGCGTGAGGCCACCGGACTTCTGGAACAGTGATGCGGCTTCGCATTACAAAAGCCACTCGTGTGTAGCTTCTGTTTTCCTCGTATCAGACCTTTACTACGCCGCTATTCATAGTTTAAAAGGAATTTGGTATGAACTACTCTATATTTTTCACAACTTGAAGGTGTTCTTGGGGATGCGTATGGTGCAGACGATTCTTTCCTCTTTTACTTATGCGTTTTCCTGCATCAGCGTTTCTGACCGTTTGTGGTATCAGCGCGGCAGCCGCCGTGAGCATCGCAGGGAGCACGGCGCTCTCTGCCAATGCGGGTTTCTGGGGCGGTTTCTTTGGTTCTGCTTCTTCCCCATTGCCGATGACGACGCCGTCGGTTTCGACAAATATTCAGAATATTTTTCCTCTGGTGCCCGGGTCACCTGGTGCTATTCAGCCGCTTTCCACAGGAACAAATCCCACCACCACCACAATAACAAATCAGCAGACATGCATAAAAAAAACTGACGCTCAGATATTGCAGCGGATTGTAGCGAAGTACCCACAAATCGCTTCTTTCGTACAATCTGAGCGTACATGCGGTGCATCTCTTTCGACTGTTTGTGAGCGTTCGCTGTCTCCGTTTGATTGTCCGAACAATGGAGGCGGATGTGCGGGAGGAACCTGCTATGTGACAAACAGCACATATTGTTCGTGCACTCGGTGATACCGGACCTGTTATTTTATGCCGGAAAGTGCTATAATGGAGTGAAACATGAAAATCATTCCTCATGGCGCGGCACGGGAGGTGACAGGCACATGCCATGAGCTTCAGGTTGCCGGTAAGCGCATCCTTCTGGATTGCGGGCTCTTTCAGGGCAAGCGCAGTGAGGCGGCGGTTAAGAACGCAACATTCACATTTGATCCGGCAAAGGACATCGATGCGATGATTCTCAGCCATGCGCATATGGACCATGTCGGACGCATTCCGGTCCTCTGGAAGCGCGGGTACCGCAATCCTATCTACTGTACGTACGCGACGAAGGATTTATCTGCGGTGATGCTACAGGACGGCGGATTCATTCAGGAAAAAGACGAGGAATTTTTTAAGAAGCACTGCAAAGCGTCCATGCTTCCCTTTGACGGCCCCCTCTATACGCAGCAGGATGGCGAAGAATGCGGTGTCCTCTTTCAGGGCAGGAACTACAATGAGTGGTTCGACGTTCTCCCCGGCGTCGTCCGGGCAAAATTCATCGAGGCGGGACACGTCCTTGGTTCCGCAATGGTGCTTATCGAAGTCACTGAAAATGGGACAAAGCGGCGTGTCGGCTTCAGCGGGGATCTCGGCCGTGAGAATCTGCCGATCATCCGCGATCCGGAAGCGATGGAGCCCGTGGAGGCACTCATTTGTGAATCAACGTACGGCAACCGGACGCATGAGGACGTTACGACGGCGCGTGAAAAGCTGAAGGAAATCATTACGAGGACAGCCAAACGCGGCGGGAAAATTCTTCTTCCTGCATTCTCACTCGAGCGCACACAGCAGATCGTGTACGAGCTTCACTTCCTCTGGGACAAGCACGAACTGCCGCCTGTGCCGATCTTCATCGACTCGCCCCTCGCCTCGCGCATCACGGACGTCTTCATGAAACATCCGGAATGTTACGACCGCGAAATGTACGACGATTTCCTCTCCCGCGCACATAATCCCTTCTACTTCTCACTCCTCAAATACACCGAGAGTGTGGATGAGAGCAAGTCACTCAACGGAAAGCCCGGGCCGATGGTCCTGATGGCGGGCTCGGGTATGTGCGAAGCGGGACGCATCCGCCATCACCTGCAGAATGAACTCGAAGACGACAAAAATACTTTCCTCGCAGTCGGGTACATGGCGGAGAACACGCTCGGTGCAAAGATTGTCGACCCGACGATTACGGAAGTGAAGATCTTCGATAGGTTCTACCGGAAGCGCGCGGAGGTTGCCTACATTGAGGCGTACTCGGGACATGCTGATCAGGAAGGGCTCAACGCGTATGTGCGCGCGATCGACGGTCTGAAGAAAGTCATCCTCGTCCATGGGGAGCCGGAGCAGATGGATCCCTTCGGGGAGCGTATCCGCTCATGGAATATGGATGTTGCGATGCCCGAGCGGGAAGAAGTGATCGAGCTGTGATCCGGAGCGTATACTCGGCGCGTGTCCGCTCACTTTAGCTTCAGGCACGGCGCCCGTATTGTTTTTGCGCTCGGGTGGGCTGATTTCATCCTGAAGTACCGCGGGTCGGTTCTGGGGTACCTGTGGTCTTTCCTCGGACCCCTCGTCCAGTTCATTGTTATTCTCACGGTATTCCGGCCTTTTATTGGCGAGGCGATTCCGCAGTATCCGCTGTACCTCTTCCTCGGGCTCATCATGTGGGAGCATTTTTCACTCACCACGTCCGCCTGTGTGTCCGTGCTCTACGACAAGATGGGCATGATGCAGAAGGTTTCCTTTCCGCGCATTCTGCTGCCGCTGAGTGTCGGCTGGACGCACCTGATTATTTTCCTGACGCGCTTTGCAATTTTCTTCCTGTTTGCGCTGATGCTCGGGGTGCAGCCGGAATGGTCCTACATCCTCCTGTTCGTCATTCTGCTCAATATGACGCTTTTTGCGCTCGGGATAGGGATGGGTGTGAGTGCCTACAGCGTCCGCTTCCGGGACATTCCGCACCTCTGGGGCGTCGCCCTCCAGATTCTCTTCTGGCTGACACCCATTCTGTACCCCGCATTCAACGCCGGTCCGGTCATGCATGAGCTGGTAGCCATGCTTTCCGGCCGTTTCTCCTTCACCTTTGCATCCATCTTTACAACGTTCATCCGGTTCCAGCCTCTCTCGCTGATTCTTTACGACGCGCGACGGATCACCCTGTACGCGGATTCGTCCGGTGTTCCTTCGTTCATCCACATCGTCTTTTTGACGGTGATGTGCTCCGTCTTTTTTCTCGCAGGTGCAATCCTCTTTGTGCGCCGAAGCCGTTTTTTTGTGCAAGAATACTGAGCGTGACTGCCCCCGTCCTCTCCTGCCGCGACATTCATAAATCCTTCCGATACGCTCCGGTATCGGGCAATCTTCTGCAGGACCGCGTGCTCCGCTGGCGCCATCTGCGGCGGTCACGGACGATCGTGCATGCGCTGAAGGGTATTACCCTCGCGCTTGCACGCGGCGAGTGGGTAGGTCTCTCCGGGCCCAACGGCACGGGGAAAACGACACTGCTGCGTATCCTCGCCGGCATTCTTTTTGCCGATGGGGGGAATGTCGAACGCACAGGGCGCCTCTCCTCTTTTTTTGAACTGGGTGTCGGATTCCACCCCGAGCGGTGTGCGGCGGAGAATATGTACCTGCACGGGCTTCTCCACGGCATGTCCTCCTCTGACATCCGGCGTGAGACCGGCCGCATCATTGAGTTTGCGGGACTGGGTTCCTGCGACCGGATGCCCTACAAATGCTTCAGCACGGGCATGCGGTTCCGTATGGGGTTTGCAGCCGCGACGATGGTGGATGCCGATACCTACCTGCTCGACGAGATCCTCGCCGTCGGTGACTCTGCGTTCCAGCAACAGTGCTGGGATCATCTTTTCCGGATGAAGGCGAGCGGGAAATCCGCGATCATTGTCGGTCATTTTTTGCCCGAACTGCAGCGGATCTGCGACCGGATCGTTTTTCTGGATGAAGGCGCTATTCTCAGCGAGGAGGCTGTCTCATCGGGTGCCGTCGTACAGACCCCGCATCCGCAGCAGCGTTTTTTACGCTCCGGCGATCAGCCGGAGAGAGCGGCCGCCTTTGAGGTTGTTTCGGTGCCTGACTTTCACCGCACGTACGGAATGTTCAATTTCAGTGAGGCCATCCACGGCCTCACGCCGGCGAACGATACGCAGGTCATCCTGACGCTCCTCATGCATACCCGACCGCAGCGGATACTGGAGATCGGCACGGCGACGGGACACATGACAGCCAATCTGACGCAGTGGAGTCGCGATGACGCACATATTTTTACGATTGGTGCGGTCGACGATCTGGGAATTCCCACAACAGAATCGCAGCGATACGAAGATCCGTCGCGGGGCGAGTTCGGACGTCATGCCAATGCCTTCGGGAAAGCGCACAAAGTGTTTTTCATTACTGCCGATTCGACGCAGTACGATCTGGAACGCCTTGCGCCGCTCGATTTTGCGTTCATTGACGGAGCACATGATTTCGACCACGTCCTTACGGATTCACGGAGTGCTTATAAAGCCCTGCGGTCCGGAGGGTGTATCGTCTGGCACGACTTCAACAGTCCCGCACCCTGGGTGAAGGTGCGTGAAGCGCTGGAAGCGGCATGCTTCCCCGAAAAGATTCATTTCGTCGCGGGAACACAGGTTGCGTATCTGCATAAAGCCGCTCCCGCATGAGATTTCCGATGCGCTGCGGTGAGAGAAGCTTCTGCATTTTTTCCGCTGCCGCACGGCCTTTTTCCTGCGCTTCCAGCGGATGCTCAAAGACGAAGTGCATGAGGCGAGCTGCGTCCGTGATGCCCGGCTCTGCCCACACGTTGCCTTTTTCGTACGGTCCATGCGTCTCTGTGAGTTCCGTGAGCTGATACGCAACCGGATACGATATGTCTGCGGTCATAAAATCCGTGTTCCCGGAATAATTCGTCGCGATGACGGGTTTGCCGAGGGTCATCGCTTCAGAGAGCGTGAGGCCAAAGCCTTCGGAGCGGTGGAGCGACACATATGCGTCGCAGCATCGCATGAGATCGCGTGTTTCCTCCGCGGACTGATAGCCGTTGAGAATGGTGATGCGCGGATCAGCGGAAGCAGCCGCGAGCAGCCGGCCGAAATTTTCCGAATCGTGAAGACCGTTGATGCACTTGATCGCGAGTGCGGCAGGTTCACCGGAGGGGAATGCTTCGCGGAAGCCTGCAATGAGACCAAGCGGGTTTTTGCGCTCAAAGACGCTTAAAAAGTCGAACAGGAAGACGAAGAGGAACGCATCCTCCGGCACTCCAAAATGCCCGCGACCGTGAGACGGAGGTTCGCTCACAAGATTCATATCCAACGCGTGGGGGATAGTGAAGACGGGAACGGAGACGGCGCGTGCAATGCTGTCGCGTGTGAAATCAGATGGTGCCCAGATTTCATCGAAGTGCTTCGCAGCGTCACTCCATTTCTGCGGAAATCGCTCCAGTTCCCACGTCCAGTAGCCGATA
>JACRIG010000004.1 GCA_016215715.1 Candidatus Peregrinibacteria bacterium
CTCGGCCTTGCGTATTACCGCCAGGGTAAGTTCGTCGAAGCCTGCCAGGCGTACCAGGAGGCACTCAATCGTGATCCTCAAACACCAGAGCGTAGCTCCGCCTTGGGCCGCGCATGCATTGCTGCCCAGCGCTTCGAAGAAGCCGCTCCCCTGCTCGAGAAAGCCACACAGCGCCTCGCCCGTGACACCGAACTCCTTTCACTCCTTGCAGACTGCTACTTGCAGCTAGGCATGAAGGATAAAGCTGAGGACGCCTACCGGCGCATCAACAAGATCGAACCGTATAATGAAGAGGTGAAGAGTAAGCTCGTTTCCTTGGCTCAGGCCTGAAGTTATTCTTGTCTCGGTATCCATGTCTGATGGTCCGATGGCTGGATGGCTCGCAAGCGACCATCAAACCGTCTAGCCATCTAACCATCCCTCGAATGGCCAAAGTGACCTTCATCATGGGCAGCCAAACAAAGACGGTGGAAGCACCCGACGGTCAGACATTACTGCAGATTGCACTCGATAACGGTATTCCTGTGGAGCATGCCTGCGGAGGAAATGGATTCTGTACCACCTGCATGTGCACAGTGAAGGATGGCATGGATAAGCTGAACGCTCGTAATGATCGCGAGGAGAACATGGGCATCACGTCTGATCCTTGGCGCTTGAGCTGCCAAGCTCGCGCGAACGGCGAAGTCACTATCGAAATCAGCGAATGAGTCCCCTTCTCTCCGTCACTGGCCTGTCGATAGCTGTCGAAGACACCGAAGTGGTGCACGGTTTCGACCTCACCATCGATCCCGGCGAAATTCACGCGATCATGGGGCCGAATGGCTCGGGCAAATCGACCTTCGTGAATACACTGATGGGTCACCCGAAGTACCAGGTAGTGAGTGGTTCTGCGCAGTTTCACGACCAGGACCTCCTTGCCATGGAACCAGCAGCCAGAGCCAAAGCAGGCTTATTCCTCGCATTCCAGTACCCCAAAGAAATCGCAGGCGTATCTCTTCGCAGCTTCCTGTTTGCGGCCTACAAATCACAGATGACGGCCAGGGATCCTTCCATCAAAAGTATCTCACCGGTGAAATTTCAAAAACTTCTCGAAGAGCACATGCAAAAACTCGGGATGGATCCCGCATTTGCCGAACGTTCCCTCAACCAAGGATTCAGTGGAGGAGAAAAAAAGAAAGCGGAGGTGCTCCAGATGTCTGTGCTCTCCCCTTCTCTCGCTCTTCTCGATGAGACAGATTCCGGTTTAGACATCGACGCACTCAAAGTGGTTGCCGAAGGTGTGAACAGACTCCGCTCTCCAGAGTTCAGCGCCATCATCGTCACGCACTACGCCAGGCTGCTTGAGTACATCACGCCCGATCACATTCACGTGATGATCAAAGGAAAGATTGTGGATAGTGGCGGCAAAGAGTTGGCACAGAAGCTCGAGAAAGAAGGATATGCGCCGTATGGCGTGAAAGAGTAAGAAGGAATGTTTTGTTGTTACCTTTGGCTTCTTCATGCGTAATACGTGATGAAAGCGTTTATACTTTCCCTATTCCCCCTTCGTTGTATGAATGATTCGAAAATTCTCTCCGTCA
>JACRIG010000026.1 GCA_016215715.1 Candidatus Peregrinibacteria bacterium
ATTGAGCCCCTGCAGGTCACCGTAGTGCCGCTCATTGAATGCGGAGTCTTTGGTGACGGGGATCTTCGTCTGTCCGAGAGTTTTGAGAACGATGTCGAGGGTATCGGAGCTGCGCTGCAGCCGCGCCGTGTACGCAGCATCAAAATGAAACTCACGGAGCGTCTCCGCTGCTTTTACGGCATCGCTGCGGCCGCGGTCCGTGAGCGGGACATCCGACCAGCCGGTGAAGCGATTTTCCAGATTCCAGAGTGATTGCCCGTGACGGAGGAGAACGAGAACGCCCACGCCGGCAGCGTACCAAGAGTCGTATGGTAATGAAAAGACAAATATGTTATACTGAGGAGAAGTCCATGAAGCACATGCAGAAAATCCACATCCACCTCCTCTCCCGCCGCCACTTCTCCCGCGCAGTCATCTGGGCGGTGAGTCTCAGTACGGTGATCGTCGGTGCATCCGCCGCACTCGCCCGTGCCGCGCATAATTTTAAAATCGCACTCACCGAGAAGCCCGATATCGCCATCTACCTCCTGCTGCCGGAGGAAAACATCACAACGACTACGGTGCTGCGGACATCGGACACCGAGCGTGACTATCTTGCCGAAACGAAGGACGGTCCGAAGTTCGTGAAACTGAAAAAAGGCAAAGAGCAGTGGTATGCGGCACTCGTGGAACCGATGCATGAGGATATGAAATAAGAAAGCAGCCCACATCAACGAAGAAGTGGGCCGCTTTGGTCTTTTACTTTGCTTCGTCATTTGTAGACGACGAAGACAACGAAAGCGATTGCGGTGAGGACGAAGACGGCACTCCCTGTCCAGATGCCGCAGGCCATCACTCCGTTCTTGCGTTCCGGAAAACCTTCTTCCCAGGGCCACTTCCCTTCAACTTTGTGCTTCCGGACATCCTGCCAGAAGCTGTAGGAAAGGATGAGGTTGATTACAGGAATCAACCCTGCACCGATCCCAAGGAAGTACACAAACCAAAGATCCCCTTTGGTCACCTTTTCCTCGTAGCGTGCCATACTGCACCACCTTTCGTTGAAGACCTGTTGTGTAAAAGACCGCACTCCCGATCATACGACTGCTACATCGGAGTGCAACAGGTCATCGCGAGCGGTCAAAGAGACAGAGTGCGGGGAATACCACCACCGCCCGCCACATCCGCCGCCATCTTTTCGGTTCGTGCGCGAAGCGCCACGCCCATTCGAGACCGATGGTACGCATGAATCTCGGCGCACGTTTCTGCACGCCCGCGACGAAGTCGAATGCTCCTCCGACGCCCATCGCAACACGCACGGTTGTGAGCTTGCTGAGGTGCTCCGCAATCCAGAGATCCTGCGCGGGTGCGCCGAACGCGACGAGCAGCAGATGAGGAGCGGCCGCATTAATCTTCTGAACAATGTCATCCGCATCCTGACTCTGTGGTGAGCCGGAGCATGTACCGGCAATTGTCAGTCTCGGATTGCGCTTCTTGAGCTCCTGCGCCGCACGCTCTGCGACGCATTCCGCGGCTCCCAGAAAAAAAACCGGATGACGTTCATCGAGGAGCGCGCAGAGCATCTGCATCGTATCGGTGCCTGTGACGCGTGCAGGAAGCCTGTGACCCCGCAGGCGTGCCATCAGAAGAAGGCCCGTGCTGTCGGGAAGGTTGAGAGTTGTTTGGCAGAGCACATCACGGAACTGCGGATTATGATGAGCCTCGACGAGCATTTCATTGTTCGGCGTCGCAACATGATGTTGCCCGTCCGCTTCGAGAAAACCCTCCAGACGCGCAAGCGCCTCCGCCTGCGTGAGAGCATCAATGGGAACCCCGAGGAGAGTGGCGCGCTTGGGCGACAGCACTCCTGTATAGTACATCGGCCATGAAGATCCGGCTCCCCTTCGTCGCTGCCCTGCTGATCCTGCCTGCCTGCACGCAGCTGGCGGTTTGGCCCTTGCAGGAAATGAATAACCCCTCATCACAGGCAACATCTGCAACGCAAAGCTCAGACGCCGTTTCATCCGCCATTCCGGTCGCCGACAGTGATGAAATGGGAAGCTCCTCATTAAGTACGTCACTCGCCACGACGGAGCAGCGCGTTCTGACCGGCGGACTGCTCGAAATCGGGCCACCCTCCGCTCCCCTCACCTTGATCGTATTCACCAATGAATCGTGCTCCTACTGCAAAGAATTTCAGGACACGTTTATCCCGCGGCTTGTTGCCGATTTCGCAGAAAGGGGAGAATTGCGGATCGTGACATTCCACTTCCCGCTGCAGAAATATCGTGATAGCGCCGAGACTGCAGCAACTGCGATCTGCAATGTGCTGCATCTGCATCTGACGCCGCTGAAACTGAAGGAGTGTGTGAAGAGTCCCGCTATGAGGACGATGCTGACCTCACAGAAAATCATCGCAGATGCGCTCGGTGTGAGGGTGCTCCCGACATTTTTCCTGAATGGAGAAAAAATGACGGGCTTGCCGGCGTACGCAGATTTGCGGGGCGCGATCGAAGCGGCGGCTTCTCAGCAGTAAGCCATGGATCATTATCTCTATTTCATTCTCTCCCTGATTCTCCTCTTCCTCTGGGGAATGATCTTTTGGCTTCGGGCAGACCTGCGTAAGAAAATGATCCGGGCAAGTTCCATTGGCGGCGTTGCCGGCATTCTTGCGGAACTCTGGTACTTCACTGATTACTGGAAACCTCCGACCCTCTTTGGAATCGCGAGTATTTCTCCCGAAGATTTCATTGTGGGATTTGCGATCACCGGAATTGCGATGACGGCCTACGACATCGTGATGCATACGACGGACAGAGCGGGTGAACGCCCGCGGCAGCGCGCATTTCTGATGCTCTTTCTCGGCGGACTGTTTTCACTTCTGATCTTCGGCACGGGGATGAAGCTCAATAGCTGCATCGTGAGCGAAGCAGCGTTCATCGGAGCAGCGCTCATCATGTGCATCCTGAGACCGGATCTTCTGAAAGTGTCGTTACTCTCCGGCGTACTCTTGGGAATACTCGGCTTCATTCTCTATTTCTTTCTCTTCTCGTGGCTTGCACCGGAGTTCTGGCAAACATACTGGTTGCTTGCGGGCACACGATTGGGAATCACGATCGCTGGAGTTCCGGTGACTGAAATCGCGTGGTACGCGTCATGGGGAATGCTGGCCGGGATTGCGCATAATTTTGCGGCGGGGAAAAAGAAGAAGCCTCTCAGAAATTGACATTAGAAATGGCTTAGATAAGACAAAAAAGGACCTCCTGCCATTCATGCATGAATGGCAGGAGGTTGCTGTCTTTATGGGCGAAGAATCTTCACTATTTTTAATCTTTGTCCCGACCCCGACAGAAGAGAAACGCCGCTAGGTGGAACGTCGAACGCCGTCGCGAGAAAGCGAATGAGTTCATGATTTGCTTTGCCTTTATCCGCCGGCGCACGGACGGACACCTTCACGCTCCCGTCATCCAAAACACCCGAGATTTTTGTTTCTTTTGCGGCCGGATGTACGCGCACTGTGAATGTAATTGTTCCCTCTTTCGCCAATCGTGCGCGGAGCGTGTCGATCATGCTCAGCCGAGGTGTTTCATCCGCCACTTTTCGATTTCTTTGTGATGACCGCTCAGCAGCACATCCGGCACCTTCATCCCGCGAAATTCCTCCGGCCGCGTGTAGTGCGGATACTCGCGCTTGCGTCCGAGACTTTTGGAAAAGCTCTCATCCTGCGCAGATTCATCTTTACCAAGTACACCGGGAATGTGGCGTGCCAGAGCGTCAATCAGCACCATCGCAGGTAATTCACCGCCGGTGAGAACGTAATCGCCGATACTGAGTTCCTCGTCGATAAATCCTCCGTCAATCACGCGCTGATCGATGCCTTCGTAGTGCCCGCACACAAGTAGCAGCCACTCATGCTTCTTCGCCATCTTTTCCGCCGTAATCTGCGTCAGACGTTTGCCGCGCGGGGAAAGATAGATGACGTAGGGCTTCTCTTTTGCGGAAATCTTCTCAATCGCCGCCACCAGCACATCCGGCTTCATCACCATCCCCGCTCCCCCTCCATACGGCCGGTCATCCACCTCATGATATTTTCCGAGTCCGAAGTCGCGCAAATCGTGGAAACGGATATCAAGCAGCTTCTCGGCAACCGCACGCGCGAGGATGCTCTCAGTGAGAGGCCCCTGAAACATCGCCGGAAATAGGGTGAGGATATCGATGCGCATCGCGTACAATCCTACCATGCAACCGCGTGTCACGATCCTCCTTCCGACCTACGAACCCCACCCTGAGCATATCGCCGAGGCTCTTACGTCTTTGCTTGCCCAAAGCGAACAAGGCTGGCTGCTGTTCATCCACGATGACGGGTCAACTGCCGACGTCCGCGCGATGGTTGCGCCGTTTATGGACGACAAGCGCCTGCACTTCCGCCGGAGCGACGCGCGCCGTGGTATCGGCGGAAACTGGAACGCGGCCGTGGCCGACATGGAAGAAGCCCCATACATTCAGCTCCTGTTTCAGGATGACAAGTGGGAACCGACATATCTGGAGAAAACACTCGCGGTGATGGAAGCAAATCCCTCCGTCGGTTTCGTCTCCGCGCAGCATCACTATCACTTCGAAGGCGAATGTCCCGTCCGCGACCAGTACGAAGCTGTTGTCGCGTTCCGGAAAACTATCGAGGCCGGGAAGCACGACGGGAAAAAATTTCTGATGGAGTGGATGGAACGCGGGTTGCATCCGAATATTATCGGTGAGCCGAGCTTTGTGATGCTCAGACGCAGTGTGATGGAGGAGGTCGGCGAATTCACGGAGGACATGCCGCAGTTTCTGGACGTCGAGTACTGGGTACGCATGCTCGCAGTTTCTGATTGGTACAACCTCGTAGGTGATCATGGAGCGTTCCGTGTGCATCCAAGCGGAGCCAGTGAACGAAATCGGAAAGCAGGCCGCGGACTATTTGACAGGCTCCGCTGCATGGATAGAGCACTCATTGCACTTCCATCTTCCGAGCGTCCGCGTGCGCGGCGTGCGATTGTTGAGCACTTGAAAGGAATGATTCTCAAGTTCCGGAATCGATCAAAACGCGGGGAAAGTACGAGCGGACAGGGATCCAGCCATGTTCTTTTCTTTGCTCTGCGACACCCGATTTTGATGCTGCAGGCTTGTTTGAAAGCAATTAAATAAACATCTTCATATATTCACTCACATCCGTAATCTCCACCTCCTCGACCGGAGTCGTCTTTCTTCCCTGCCGCGGAACTAATCGCTCATAAAAGTCCGGCAAATCTTCGCGCTGATAGAGAATGCCTGTGGAAATTCTCTTACTCGTATCCACGGCTATCTGTCGCGCTTTTTTGAAGTCTGAGGAATCGTGTCCTTCTTTGTTTGCGTCATAGCAGTGTTCCAAAAAGTAATCATGCGTCGCGAAGTGGTTCCATGTCGGACACGCCTGCAGAATATCGACGAATGCAAACCCGCGATGTTTGAGCGCTGCCTTCAGCACCTCTGTCATCTGCGGAATATCACCGCTGAATGTGCGCGCGACGAAGGTGGGTTCGAGGGAGAACAGAAAATCCATGGAGGGAAGCGTGTGCTCCGGAATGCCGTTGGGGGAACTGTTCATCTTCTGGTTCTGCCACGTCAGTGAACTTGCCTGTCCGAGCGTGAGTCCGTAGTTCGCGTTATTGTGAAGCACGAAGACGATCGGATAATTGCTACGGACTGCGTGAACCAGATGGCCGATACCTTCAGAAAAACTCGCTCCGTCGCCGCCGAACGTCATGATGGGCAGCGTGGGATTCGCAAGCTTGGCACCCGCCGCAAACGGTAACACACGGCCATGAAGTCCGTGGAATCGATACCCGAGAAGTTTGTCGGAAGCGTTCCCATGACAGCCGACGTCGTAGCAGAGGAGCACGCCGTGCGGCGGAATCCCGCTCTCGACGAGTGACCTCTTCACCGCCGTCCAGATGCCGAAGTCACCGCAGCCGTCACACCACGTGCACTTGTTGGCGCAGGAGTAATCCTTCATGCGTGGGCCGTTGGGTTGGAGGGGGATGGACATAGAGAGAGCTTCCAGCTGTTAGTTGTTAGCTTTTAGTGAATGATGAAAATCGTTTGCCAGAAGCTGAAAGCTGAAAGCTGACAGCTTCAAGAAGTTCATCGTAGAAGAAAGGCCGCCCGTCGTACTTGAGAATTTTTCGCTCAAGATTGAGCCCGCAGTCCTGCCGGATCAGCTGGCCCAGCTGCCCCTGATAATTTCCTTCGATGAGTACCACGTGCTTCGCTTTCTTCGCGAGCTTCTGCAATTTCTCGGTCTTGAGCGGCCAGAGGTACGTGTAATGGAGATAGCCGATGCGAGGACTTCGGACAGAGGACTTCGGACTTCGGGACAGTGATTCCATCACATCGAGAATAGGACCCTTGGTGCTCCCCCAGCCCACAATGAGAAGATCAAGCTTCGGTTCGCTATTCCCCTTGTCCGATGTCCGATGTCCGATGTCCGATTCGTACAACATCGCCTCCGGCGTCGCCTCTGCAAGCACCGCGCCTTTTTTCATGCGCTTCTCCATCTGCGCCTTCGCATTTTCAGGCGTTTCATCGACGGAGCCATCGGCATTGTGTTCATCGCCCTGTGCAACGTACGTCGCGGCTTTCGCTCCGGGGAGCCATCGCTTTGAAATACCGTATTCGGCCTCCGGATCGTACCGGTCCGTTGCTTTCAGCTTCGCGAGTTCTTTTTTCTCTGTGATGAGGAACCCGCGCTCGAATGTCGTCTGCGACTGGTCAAATTTTTCCTGCGTGTAGAGCGCCTCTGCAATCTGTTTATCCGTGAGAACAATGACGGGAATCTGAAAATTTTCTGCGATGTTGAATGCCATCGGCATGAGTTCGAAACAGTCTGCAGCATCGCTCACCGAAAGGACGCAGCGCGGGAATTCTCCATGCGCCGTGCTGACGGCCATGAGTAAATCTCCCTGCGCGGTCCACGTCGGGAGGCCTGTTGCAGGACCGGGGCGCTGCGCCAGGACGAAGACAACTGGATTTTCGATGATCGCATTGAGAGAAATAGTCTCACTCATGAGATCGAATCCCCCGCCGGACGTCGCCGTGAGTGCGCGCGTTCCCATGAACATCGCACCACTCGCCATCTGCGCGGCAGTGATCTCGTCCTCCGCCTGTTTCACGACCATGCCGGTTTTATTCTGCATATCGGCAATAAATTTCAGAAGCGGCGAACTCGGCGTCATCGGGTAGCCGGCATAGAACCGTACCCCCGCGTGGATCGCGCCGAGTCCCATCGCTTCGCTGCCCGTGAGGAGCATACGATCTTTCCATATGTCATCATGTTCCGGAAGTTCGACGCGGACATCCGCTGCCTGTTTTTTTGTGAATGCGAATCCCTCGTCAATGCACTGCATGTTGAGTTCCAGAAGATCTTTCTTCGATGCAAACTGCTCGCTCGCAAGTTTCCTGAGTGCATCCGCGCTCTGTCCGAGCAGCGCCCAGACAACGGACGTAATGAGCATGTTCCCCAGAATCGGCTTCGCCCTGAGCTTCCGGAGGATCTCCTCCGTCGGCAGCACGATCGTTATGATTTTCTTTTTCTTTAATTCCGCACTCTGCTTCGTACTCCACTTCCAATCCGGAGACTGGTGAATAATCACACCACCGTCACGAACTTCCTCCACATTGAGTTCCAGTCCGTGATGATTGAAGCAGACGAGAATATCGACAAGCTCATGTGTGCTTCGCACTTCTTCATTGCTGACATCCAGCTGATAGCTGGAATGCCCCCCCTTGATAACAGACATGTATTCGCGGTATCCGAAGATGCAGTACCCTGCTCGCTTCAGCCCCTTCGCGCAGATCTCGCCGACGGAGTTCACTCCCTGCCCCTGTGCGCCGGTAATCTTAATTGCAATGCGACTCATGCGTGAGAGGAAATTTTTTTGGCCAGCTCCTGCGCCCACTTCTTTATGGCCTCTTCCTGACCGTAGGGCTCGTTCACAATTTTCAGAGACGGAAGCAGCAGTTCTCCGCCATGTGATTTCACAAATTCCTCCAGCAGATCTTTTGCCTTTGCAGTGTAGCGATAGCGCGCATCGCCGAGTCCGATGATCGCGACCTTTTTACCTTTCAACTTCGCATCCGCGGCACGCTCACGCAGAAACGCGTGCATGTGAGGGTTCATCTGCCCCTCGCTCCCGCCGGTGTTCCACGTTCCCGAAGCGAGAAGAAGAACATCGCCCTTCAGCAAATCTTCCGCCTTCGCCTGCTCCGCGCGTATCACGGTGACACTCACGTTCGGCACTTTCGTTTTCAAAAATATCGTCACATTTGTGACAACATAATCAGTGTGTCCGCTCGTCGAGGCGGCGATGATCTGGAGGCTCGGCACGAGAGCGAGTGTACACCCCATTCGCACACATGAAGAGTCACCCCAGGCCATAGACCTGGGGTGGTTGATATCCTTCAACCACGACTCTTTTTACACGTAGAGCATAATGCTGAACCGCTCTCCCTTGATTTCGAAGACGCGCTGCTTGCGTTCCTGGCCGATGAACAGTTCATGGGCATTCCCGCCGTAGACGATCTTTCGTTCTACGTCGATATTGCCGTCATGAAACGCTTCAACGCTGATGCAGTTCGAACCCAAGTTAGTCACGACCAGCGTCAGTGACATATCGAGTGCGAATGCTTCGTGGTCAACGGGGAGACCCCACGTATCACGGAGGTACTTCATGCCCTCGTAATACGCTTCATGCCTCGGGAGCGGTCCTGTAAAACTGATGAGTCTGATCCTGCTTTTCATATTGCACCTCATGAATGTGAGAAAATGGGACAAAACCGATTCGTCCCAATCCCTGCACAGAGCCGTGTTTTGAAAGATATTAATATTATACAATATAATTGATTATTAGTATATATCAGGAAATATGGTTCAAAAAAGGATATTAATCAGGTATAATAGAGGGAAATGTCGCTTCTCAACCCAAAATCCATTGCCGTGATCGGTGCTTCTGCAACCGAGGGGAAGGTCGGGCATGAAGTGTTCAAAAATATCGTGACACAGGGTTTTGCGGGTGACGTGTACCCCGTAAATCCGAAAGGTGGAGAGATTCTTGGCAAGAAAGTGCACACATCGCTTAGTGAAATCTCGGGAACAGTTGATCTTGCGGTAATCGTCACTCCTGCAGCGACCGTCGCCCGCGTGCTTGAAGAATGTGCAGCAAAATCGGTCAAAAACGTCATCGTGATCTGCGCAGGATTTAAAGAAACCGGAAGTGACGACGGAAAAACGCGGGAGCGCGAGCTTGCAGAGAGTGCGAAGAAATATGGCATCAATCTGATGGGACCGAATTGTCTGGGGATGATTCGCCCCGGAATCAAACTGAATGCTTCATTCGCAAAAAATCTTCCGCCCGCAGGAGGGATAGCATTGATCAGCCAATCAGGCGCATTCGCTGTCGCGCTTCTGGATGCGGCAACAGATTTACATCTTGGTTTTTCTCTCGTCGCGAGCATCGGAAACAAAACGGTGATGAATGAATCGGATTTTCTAAAACTTTGCGCAGATGATGCCGAAACAAACGTGATCGGATTCTATTTAGAAAGCATCGAGGATGGCATGCGCTTCCGTGAGATCGCAGAAACGGTAGCCAGAAAAAAGCCCATCGTGCTATTGAAAAGCGGCGTGTCTCAGGCCGGACGCAAAGCCGCTTCGTCGCATACGGGAGCTCTTGCGGGGAGCGATGCAGCGATTGATGCCTTGTGTACGCAAACTGGAATTCATCGCGCTCATTCGCTACAGGAATTCACCGATCTCCTCAAAGTTCTGAGCACCCAGCCGGCACTTCTCACGAATCGCATCGCTGTGATCACGAATGCAGGCGGACCCGGAATTCTTGCCGCCGACGCAGCGGAGAAAATTCATCTCTCGCTCCCCTCACTTTCAGAGACACAGGAAAAGAACCTTCGCAAAGCGCTTCCCGAGACCGCATCAACCAAAAATCCGATTGATGTCATCGGCGATAGCGGAGCGGACCGCTTTGCTGCGGCGCTCGAAGCCTGCATCAATGATTCCGGCATCGACGGTATCGCGGTGCTTCTGACGCCGCAGGTGATGACGCCGGTGAAGGAAGTGGCGCAGGTAATTATCGAAGCAAAAAGGCGGACGAAGATGATGCCGATTGTTACAAGTTTTATGGGCGGAGAGAGTGTGATAGAAGCATGCGCGTTGCTCGCAAAAAATGGCATCCCGTCGTTTGAAACGCCCGAACGCGCGGTGCAGGCTTTGGCGGCTTTGTTCCAAACCGGACCGCGCCCACGGAGGGGCGCTGCTACATCTAAAAAAATCAGCAGCAGCCCTCCGCGGCTGCGGGATGCACAGAAAATTCTATCCAATCATCAAGGCCTCCTCTCCGAAGAAAAAACCGCTGAGCTTCTGAAGCTCTACGGCCTCCCTCTCCCCGAACAACATCTCGCACGCAGCAGAGACGAGGCCATTGTCCTCGCGCAGAAAATCGGCTATCCGGTGATCGCCAAAATCAGTTCGCCGCAGATTCTCCACAAAACCGACGTTGGTGGTATTCGCGGTGGCATCAAAACCGAAGCAGAAATGATTACCGCTTTCGACGGCATCATGGAGGACGTCTCCAAAAATGCACCGGATGCACACGTTCGGGGGATCCTTATCCAGAAACTTCTCCCCGTTGGCAGCGAATTCATCATCGGCGGCCTGCGCGATGCGTCGTTCGGCCCCCTTGTCATGGCCGGCCTCGGGGGCATCTACACGGAACTCTTCCGTGATGTCGCTTTCAGGCTCGCTCCGATCAGCGAAGAATCCGCGTACGAACTTCTGCAGGAACTGACATCGTGGAAATTACTCACGGGCCTGCGCGGCAAAACGCAGGCGGACATCACGAAAATTGCGAAGATGCTCGTCACGGTCTCGCAGATGCTCTGCGAGTGTCCGGCGATTCAGGAGCTGGATTTCAATCCGGTGCTTATTCACGAGAAGGATGTGACGATTGCCGACGTGAAAATCGTCCTGTAGAGACGTGCGAATCGCACGTCTCGGGCCCGCCACGTCACATTAATGCGACGTGGCCCGCGGGCGAGAGACGCAAGATTTTGCGTCTATACATTGCTAGATACGAATTTTTAATAACCGAGAGGCTAAGACGTGCGCATCGCACGTCTCTACAGAGGATTTCTTTGATTTTGATGTCAACTTTCCCTACTCTCTCAACACCTCCGCAGGCAAATATGCCTGCGCTGGGTCAATTTTATTCTCCTCACTCTTATGAAACTCAAGAAACTCTTCGCCTCCGCAGTGCAACACGGCATCGACGCCGATCCCCGTGGCCGCAAGCATATTGAAAAATTCCTCAGGAAAATTGCGGAAAAGGGAAAGAAGCTTGAGGGAGTGGAGAAAGAACTGTTCGATGAAGAGCGCACATGGAACCCGTACCACGACAGCCGCATCCTGAACGGAACGGGAGAAGAGGACGTGACGCGCATGATGGTCGGCATCGATATGGAAACGCCCGAGATTATTCTCGCAGACAGATTGCGCGAGAAGGGGGAGAAAATCGACTGCATTCTCGTTCATCATCCCGAAGGCCGGGCGCTCGCAGATCTCGACAAGGTCATGGTGACGCAGGTCGACGTCTACGCGCAGGCAGGGGTTCCCGTGAACCATGCCGAGGGCTTGCTACGGCCACGTATGGACCGCATCTGGCGCGCAATCCACGCTGATAATCTCTTCCGCACAGAGCGCACCGCGGAACTGCTGGGCATCCCGATGATGGGCTGCCACACCATCACCGACAACCTCGTCTGGGCATTCATGGAAAAGAACATCTGCAAGAAACAATTCGATGGCCTGAAGGAAATCGTCGACGCAGTTCTGGAGATTGAGGAATACAAGTACTACGCGAAGAAGGGCAACCCACCGATCATCGTGAATGGAGGCGAGAGCTCGCGCCCGGGTAAAGTCGTCGCGACGGAATTCACCGGCGGCACCAACGGTCCGGAGGAATTCATCGAGAAGCAGTCACATGCGGGGGTCGGCACCATCCTCGCGATGCACTTCACGGAAAAAGAAGTAGAAGAGGGACGGAAGCACCACATCAACATGATCCAGTGCAGCCACATGGCTTCTGATGCTCTCGGCGTGAACCTCCTCATCGATAAGTGGACGAAGGAAGAGAAGAAACTCTCGACACTCGACGTCTCCGGCTTCATCCGCGTGAAGAGAAAATAATGCGAAAGCACTCCTCCCCTCTCCGCTCCGCCCGGGTCTTCGCGCAGTCACAACCCGCTCTGCGCTCTGTCGGCTTCTGGCTCATCTTCCTGCCGCTCCTCGGGATGAATGTGCTCGTCCGCTTCGCGGATGCGCTCCGGCAGGAGCAGGCTGAACCGTCCGTGATTCTTGCGCTAATCGTCCTCGCACTCTTC
>JACRIG010000025.1 GCA_016215715.1 Candidatus Peregrinibacteria bacterium
AGAATTGTTTCGGATGTTCGGGGCTCCGGAAAAAGCAATATTGCATCTTCAATAAGCAATACACGAAAGAGGAGTATGAGCGGCTCGTTCCAAGAATGATCGAGCATATGCAACAGACGGGCGAATGGGGGGCATTCTTTCCCGTACAGCTCTCTCCGATGCCTTACAATCGCTCTCTTGCCCAGCGTTTCTTCCCGCTTACGAAAGAGAAGGCACTGGGTCAGGGGTTTGCTTGGCACGAGGAGGATCCGAGACAGTTCTCCGGGTCCATCGCCGCATCCAATCTCCCCGATACTTGCCCGGAAAGTACTGCTCCATTCGTTGTGGAAAGCCGACTCTCCGGGCATCCATTCCGCATTACGACTCAGGAAATAGAACGATGTCGGGAGTATCGTGTTCCCCTTCCGCGTTTGACGTACGAAGAACGCATGGATGAACGGGCAGGGAAACTTGGAGGAATCCGACTCTACGAAAGAACGTGTGCCAAAACCGGTAAAACGATTCTCACCACCTATGGTCCGGATTCGCCGTACATCATTTGGGATCGGGATGAATATGAGAGTGCCTTTCAATGAACTACCGCCAGCTTACGCAGGCGGTGTCCTTACAGGGCAAGCTTCGCTTGTCCGACAAAGCGTGTCATCCTGAGCGTAGTCGAAGGATGGACACGCTCGTCTGTGATGGTTCGACTACGCTCACCATGACACAGACTCACTTTGCCGGAACCTCTTCATCCGCCAGCTGACGCAGGCGGTGTTTCGGCGGAGTTATAAACCTTATCGATTTTGGATGCGTTTCATCCCGTCACTACTCCGTCACCACCGTCACACAGTCCGCAATCTGCTTGGCTCTCTTCCGCAACTCCTCGATGGAGCCCGTTGCGGGGTCATCGTGGGCCAGTGCCACACCCATCCGCCGGTGGACGCGGGTGAAGGGCTTCCCGAAGATCCGGACGTCGCTCCTGCGGATCGCGAGCGCCTTCTCCATGCCGATGTAATCCTTGATCGTCTTGCTCTCCGTGGTCGCCAGAATCACGGCGCTCGCCCCCATGCGCTCCAATGTGATCTCCGGAATGGGCAGACCCAGGACGGCACGCGCATGCAGCTCGAACTCCGAGAAGTTCTGGCTGCCGGAGAGCGTCACCATGCCCGTATCGTGCGGGCGCGGAGAGAGCTCCGAGAAGTACACGCCCTCTCTGTCGGACAGGAAGAATTCCACACCCCAGATCCCTGCTCCCGTGAGCGCCTTCGTGACGGCGTCGGCCATCCTCTGGGCCTCCGCGAGGTGCGCGTCGCTGATCAATGCCGGCTGCCAGCTCTCCATGTAGTCCCCGCGCTCCTGCCGGTGGCCGATGGGCGGGCAGAAG